>NZ_JWGQ01000081.1:0-80020 GCF_001069025.1 Streptococcus sp. 1004_SSPC
CAAGGGGTTAAGACACCGCCTTTTCACGGCGGTAACACGGGTTCGAATCCCGTACGGACTATACTTGAGTAACTTAGGTTACTCTTTTTATTTTGTTTCTTTTTCTTATATGTTATAATATAGTATAATATTATTTTTGAGGTGAATATATGTCTAAAGTTTTTGTGTTTGGTCACCAAAATCCTGATTCTGATGCTATTGGTTCTTCTTATGGTTACGCTTATTTGAAACGCCAACTTGGTGTTGATGCTGAGGCTGTTGCTTTGGGTACTCCAAATGAAGAGACTGCTTTTGTACTTGACTATTTTTCTGTAGATGCTCCTCGTGTTGTTGAGTCAGCACAGTCAGAGGGTGTAAATCAAGTTATTCTTACTGACCATAATGAGTTTCAACAATCTATTTCAGATATTAAGGAAGTAGAAGTTATTGAAGTAGTGGATCACCACCGTGTGGCTAACTTTGAGACAGCTAATCCATTAATGATGCGTTTAGAACCTGTAGGTTCAGCTTCTTCGATTGTTTATCGCATGTTTAAAGAAAATAATGTTGAAGTTCCTAAAGATGTCGCTGGTTTGCTCTTGTCAGGTTTGATTTCTGATACTCTTCTTCTTAAATCTCCAACTACCCATGCTTCAGACCCTGGAGTAGCAGCTGAACTTGCAGAAATTGCTGGTGTTAATTTGGAAGAATATGGACTTGCTATGCTTAAAGCTGGTACTAATCTTTCTTCTAAATCTGCTGAAGAACTTATTGATATTGATGCAAAAACTTTTGAATTGAATGGTAATCAAGTTCGTGTTGCACAGGTTAATACAGTTGATATTGCCGATGTTCTTTCTCGTCAAGAGGAAATCGAAGAAGCTATTACTGACTCAATTAAAAGCAATGGATACTCTGACTTTGTGTTAATGATTACTGATATTCTTAATTCAAATTCAGAAATTCTTACACTTGGTTCAAATACTGATAAAGTTGAAAATGCTTTTGATTTTGTTTTGGAAAATAATCATGCTTTCCTTGAAGGTGCCGTTTCTCGTAAGAAACAAGTAGTACCACAGTTGACTGAAAGCTTTAATGCATAAAATTAGGCCGTCAGGCCTTTTTTTAGTGGTCTGAATAATGGTATAATACTTCTTATGATAATACAATTTAACCCAAACAAACTATGTAAGCAAACTCTTTTTATGGAAATAGTGAATTATCTATATCTTAATCAGCCTGTGACGCTGAGAGCAATAAAAAGGCAGTTTCCTTTTCAAAAGAATATCGATAAATTAATTGAGGAGTTTGTAAAAGCAGGCTATATTGAACGTTTCGAGAAACGTTATCGTTTATTAATTAGTCTTGTGTCAGATTCTTCTAAAATTGATTTAGATCAGCATTTTTTTATTAATGATGATTCTACTTGTTATTTAGAACTATTAAATCGTAGATTTGTTACTGAGATAAGTAATTCTACTAATGAAGTTGTCATTATTGAACAAACGAGTATCACGAGAGATGATCTTACAATTTCAAACTATTTCTATAAATTAAGAGAAAATCTACCATTATCGGAAGAGCAGAATAGATTATATGATATATTAGGGGATGTTAATCCTGAATATTTTTTAAAAAATGTTACGACTTTTCTTTTAAAATACGTTAGGAAGGAATATGCACTTCAAAAAAGGAGGAATATTTTTGTTGATGCTTTAGAATTATTAGGATATCTTGTTCAAGTAGAAGATGGGAGTTATATTCTAAATATGGATTTAGACTCAGAAGCATTAGTATTTTGTGCAAAAAAAGACTAGTTTTATTACTAGTCTTTTTTATGACAACTTTAACGATTCTTTAGTTCAAGATAACGTTTGTACCAGATGTTAACATAAGATTGTGAAAATGGCCCTTTACCATTGTTAATCCAATCTACTAAGATTTTAACATGTTCCTTTAAGATATAGTCAATATCAGGAGAGTAATGCATTTCTTTTTTATGTGTTTCATACTCATCTACATCTAGCAATTTTTTTTCACCATCAGCGAAGACTTTGACATCTAGGTCATAGTCAATATATTTTAGCGCTTCTTGGTCCAAAACATAGGGACTGGCTAAATTGCAGTAGTAGGAAATGCCGTTATCCCTAATCATGGCTATAATATTAAACCAGTATTTTTTGTGGAAATAAACAATAGCAGGTTCACGTGTTACCCATCGTCTTCCGTCTGCTTCAGTAACGAGGGTGTGGTCGTTAACGCCAATAACAGCATTCTCAGTTGTCTTTAGTACCATAGTATCGCGCCAAGTACGGTGCAAACTACCATCATGCTTATAACTTTGAATTGTGATAAAGTCGCCTTCTTTTGGTAATTTCATGGCGTTCTCTTTCTACAATAAGGGTTATCCCCACTATTGTATCATAATTTTGTGAAAAGAGGGGAAATTCCTATAAATATTCTCTTAGAGCGGATGCTATGGCATCAAAGTCATAACCTTTTCTGGCTAAAGATTGTGTCAAGCGCTGCTTAAGTTCATAACCGTCGTATTTTTTACTAAATTTTTGATATTGTTTTTCTATTTCTTTATAAAGGAGAGTTTGTTCATTTTCTTCATCGGCTTCTAGTTCTAGTTGGTCAATAGCTTGCTTACTTTCTTGGAATGCAAAGCCTTTATTAATGAGGTTCTGAGTCAATTTATCCTTTAGAGATTTGGTTGGTAATTTTCCTTGATATTTTCTTAATAATTTTGAAGCTACTTTAATTGCTACTTCCGAGAAATCAAACTGGGTTAATACCTCGTCAATGACTTGTTTCTCACAGCCTTTTTGTAGCCATTTTTGCTTCAAGACATAGGCACCTTTATCTCCGGAATTTAAATTCTGTTGAGCTAGGCTTTCTAGAAGTTTATAATCATCAATCCAATGGTCTTTCTTTAGATTATCAATGATTTGGGGAATTATATGTGGATTTATTTCATGCTTAAAAAGATAATCTCTTACTTCTTTTTCCGTACGTTGTTTAAAGGAAATAAAATAGAGGGCCAGATTTTTACCATGTGAGAACTGCGCAAAGTTTTTAATATCTTCTAGCTGATTTTTACTTAGTGTCTTTTCTTTTGTTAACATGTACTTGACGACGGTGTCTTCTGTAACATAGAGACTCTCTTTTTGGTCTATCTCGACGAGATAGAGTTTTTTTTTCTTTTCGATTTTTGTGATTTTCATAGTTATTATTATATCAAAATGTTAGAATGGTAGTATGAATTTACAAGTGAAACAACGTATCCCTCTTAAGATTAAACGCATGGGGATCAATGGTGAGGGCATTGGTTTTTATAAAAAAACACTGGTTTTTGTTCCTGGAGCTTTGAAGGGGGAAGAGGTATTTTGTCAGATTGTTTCGGTTAAGAGAAACTTTGTTCTGGCAAAACTATTAAAGATTAATAAAGCTTCCAAGTTTCGTGTTGAACCTGAATGTGGTGTCTATGAAGAGTGTGGTGGTTGCCAGTTGATGCATCTTCGTTATGATAAACAATTAGAGTTTAAAACGGATCTGTTAGGACAAGCCTTGAAAAAGTTCAAACCGGCTAATTTTGAGTCTTATGAGATTCGTCCAACAATTGGGATGGAGCAACCACAACATTATCGTGCTAAACTACAATTTCAAACACGTTCTTTTGGTGGCTCAGTTAAAGCAGGCTTATTTGCGGAAGGAAGTCATCGACTAATCAATATTGATGATTGCCTGGTTCAAGATGAGTTAACGCAAGCGATGATGAATAAGGTTACAAGTTTGCTAGATAAATACAAGTTACCGATTTATAATGAGCGCAAAATTTCTGGGATTCGCACAGTTATGATACGACGTGCTTTAGGGTCTAATCAGGTCCAGCTAATTTTTGTAACATCTAAGTCTGTTTCTTTGACTAAGTTGGTGAAGGAGTTAACTTTACGTTATCCTGAAATTGTAACAGTTGCTATCAATTATAACTATTCGAAATCCAGTGAGATTTATGGCCAAGAGACGGAAATTATCTGGGGTCAAGATACAATCCAAGAAGAGGTGCTGGACTATAACTTCGCACTTTCTCCTCGTGCCTTTTACCAGTTGAACCCTAAGCAAACTGAAGTGCTCTATAGTCAGGCCGTTGAAGCTTTGGAAGTGGATAAGGATGAACACCTTATTGATGCTTATTGTGGGGTTGGTACTATTGGACTTGCTTTTGTAAATAAGGTAAAGAGTATTCGCGGTATGGATATCATTCCTGAGGCTATTGAGGATGCTAGGAAGAATGCCAAATCACTTGGCCTGGGAAATACTCACTATGAGGTGGGGAAAGCAGAAGATATCATTCCACGTTGGTACAAGGAAGGTTATCGAGCAGATGCTCTTATTGTGGATCCACCGAGAACGGGTTTGGATGATAAGTTACTCAAAACTATACTGGAATATACTCCTAAAAAAATGGTATATGTTTCATGTAATGTGTCTACTTTAGCTAGAGATCTGGTTTCTTTAGCTAAGGTTTATGATGTGAACTATATTCAGTCGGTAGATATGTTTCCTCATACTGCTCGGACAGAAGCAGTTGTGAAGCTAACTAAGAAAATGTGACAAAACCTAACATAAAAAACAAGAAATTTTCAAAATTGTTGGAAAATTTCTTTATTTTTCTAAAAAATAGGAGTATAATAGGCTTATCGATTTTTTTAAGGAGGAGCGTATGAAGAAGAGCTTCATTCATCAACAAAAGGAAATTTCTTTTGTTAAAAATACTTTCACACGGTATTTAATTGATAAACTTGACGTCGTTGAAGTGCAAGGGCCTATTTTGAGTAAGGTCGGGGATGGTATGCAGGATAATTTAAGTGGTATTGAAAATCCTGTAACTGTTAATGTACTTCAGATTCCTGACGCGACATACGAAGTTGTTCACTCATTAGCAAAATGGAAACGCCACACTTTGGCTCGTTTTGGTTTTAATGAAGGTGAAGGGCTTGTGGTTAATATGAAGGCTCTTCGTCCAGATGAAGACTCATTGGATGCAACGCACTCTGTTTATGTTGACCAATGGGATTGGGAAAAGGTTATTCCTGATGGACATCGTAATATTGCGTATTTGAAGGAAACCGTCGAGACAATCTACAAAGTCATTCGTTTGACTGAGCTTGCTGTTGAGGCACGTTACGATATTGAAGCCATCTTACCTAAGAAAATTACCTTCATCCATTCAGAAGAGCTTGTTGAGAAGTACCCTGATTTGACACCAAAAGAGCGTGAAGATGCTATTACTAAAGAATATGGTGCTGTATTCTTGATTGGTATTGGTGGTGTACTTCCTGACGGGAAACCGCATGATGGTCGTGCACCTGACTATGATGACTGGACAACTGAGTCTGAGAACGGTTATCATGGTTTGAATGGAGATATTTTGGTTTGGAATGAGCAATTAGGACATGCTTTTGAGTTATCATCAATGGGGATTCGTGTTGATGAAGATGCACTTAAACGTCAGGTTGAAATTACTGGCGACCAAGATCGTTTGAAATTGGATTGGCACCAAGCCTTGTTACATGGCTTATTCCCACTAACAATTGGTGGTGGTATTGGTCAATCACGCATGGCTATGTTCTTGCTACGTAAGAAACATATCGGTGAGGTTCAAACTTCAGTTTGGCCAGATGCCGTTCGTGAAACTTACGAAAATATCTTGTAAAAAGAGTACTAACGAAAGTTAGTGCTTTTTAATTTGGAATAAATTGTGCATTATTGATTAGAAAATGTGTTATTGGACTAGGTATCGTGAGAGTTGAATATATTTTCATTATAAAGAAAAACCTATCCCTTGTAGGAGATAGGTTATAAAATTAGTTGTTGCTACGGAAAAATGCGTCATAGAGCGCTCTAACGGCCTCTTTCTCTTGTTCAGTTTCAATTACAAACATGACAGAAACTTCACTTGATCCCTGAGAAATCATTTCAAGGTTAATGTGTTTTTCAGAGAGTGCTTTGGCCGCTGTCGCTGTAACACCGATGTGGTCTCTCATATTTTCACCAACAATCACGAGGATAGAAAGGCCATGTTCAATTTCAACTTCATCAACACCAAGTTCACGCGTCAAGTAAGAGAGAATTTCTTGTTCTTTGATTGGGGTAAGTTCACGTTCTCGAATGATGATTGAAAGGTCATCAATTCCAGAAGGCATGTGTTCCCAACGGATGTTTAAATCTTCCAAGATTTGTAGCACCTTACGTCCGAAACCTACCTCGCGGTTCATGAGGTATTTACTCATATTGATGCTGACAAACTTGTCATCGCTAGCAATACCAACAACTGGAACGGTTGCTCCCTGGTGTTCAAGAATAATACGTGTGCCTGGGTGGTCCGGATTATTGGTGTTCTTGATAACTAATGGAATCTTACCACGATATGCTGGGAGGAGAGCTTCATCATGAAGAACCGAGAATCCAGCATATGCCAACTCACGCATTTCTTTGTAAGTCAACTCTGGAATAGAGTGCGGTTCATGTACTACACCTGGGTGGGCTGCGAAAATACCATCTACATCTGTAAAGTTTTCATATAGGTCGGCTTTAACACCTGCAGCTACGATAGAGCCTGTGATATCAGAGCCTCCTCGTGAGAATGTACAAATTTGATTATCAGAGGTGACCCCAAAGAATCCAGGAATAATCAGAACCTCATCTGATTCACGAAGTTCTTCTAACTTATCATATGAACCTGGAAGAATACGGGCGTTGCCTGGCTCACTTGAGACCAAGATACCAGCTTCGCGAGGATGAACGTAGCGTGCTTCAATATCGTTGTTGCGGAAATATTCAGCAATTAATTTTGCATTATTGTCCTCTCCAGCAGCTAGGAAGGTATCATAGAGGAAATTGTTATCTTCGATAGGAAGCGTAGCGAGGTCAGTAATAGCTTTAGAAATGTTTACTATCTCTTTTGATTTGAAACCTAGTTCATCAACCATAGCTTGGTAGCGGTTAATAATCCATTCTTGGTCAGCTTTAACATCAGCACCCTTTATATAGTGTTTGTAGTATTTAATTAGGGCGTCTGTAACTTTGGTATCCTCATCGTTACGTTTACCAGGGGCAGAGACAACGACAAAGCGGCGTTCAGGGTCAGATTTTACAATGTTTAAGACTTTTTCTAATTGTGTTGCTGAAGCGAGTGAGCTTCCGCCAAATTTGATGACTTTCATAGTTACTCCAAAAAATTATAAATTACTCTACAATTATAGCAAAATTCTGACAATTTGTCACATTGTTTTTAAAAACGACTAAGATTTAGTCTGATTATGATACAATAAAGGAAGAAAAGGAGGATATCCCGTGGTAGAGGCAATTATTTTTGATATGGATGGTGTCCTTTTTGACACTGAAAAATATTATTATGATCGACGGGCAAGTTTTTTAGGCCAAAAAGGTATTTCAATAGATCATTTACCCCCGTCTTTCTTTATAGGTGGAAATACTAAGCAGGTTTGGGAAAATATTCTCAGAGATGATTATGATAAGTGGGATGTGTCAACTTTACAAGAAGAGTACAATACTTATAAACAAAATAATCCCTTACCCTATAAAGAATTAATTTTTCCTGATGTTTTAAAGGTTTTAAATGAAGTGAAATCTCAAGGGTTGAAAATAGGCTTAGCCTCTAGCTCAGTGAAAGCAGATATCTTTAGAGCTTTGGAGGAAAATCGTTTGCAAGGTTTCTTTGATGTTGTTCTCTCAGGAGAGGAATTCAAAGATAGTAAACCCAATCCAGAGATTTATTTGACAGCGTTAAAGCAATTAAACGTGCAAGCAAATCGTGCTCTTATCATTGAAGATAGTGAAAAAGGAATTGCTGCTGGAGTAGCTGCAGGTGTAGAGGTCTGGGCGATTAAAGATAATCGGTTTGGTATGGATCAAAGTGCTGCAAAAGGTTTATTGGATAGTCTTACAGATGTTTTAGACTTAATAAATTAGAAAACAACACCGAGCTTTTCTTCTCGGTGTTTTGATGTGTGAAATTAAAAAAATCTAAGTTTATGTTGACCTTTAGGTGGACTATGGTATACTAGGAAATAACTAATAGATAATTTGATTATCAAATTATCTATTAGTCAAATGAAATTATGATAAGAAATCAAATAAGATGCGGTTTTGATATAGTAACTAGTTGTCGGAAGGAGTGCTAAAATGGCTTACGAAACGATTCTTTATAGTGTTGAGGAGGGAGTGGCAACATTAACTCTCAATCGCCCTGAAGTGCAAAATGGATTTAACATTCCAGTTTGTGATGAGATTATGGCTGCAATCGAGGAAGCAGGGCAAGATGCATCTGTGAAGTTCTTGGTTATCAATGCTAATGGGAAAGTCTTTTCTGTCGGTGGAGACCTTGATCAAATGAAAAAAGCTGTTGCTGTAGATGATGTACAATCTTTGGTTCGTATTGCTGAGCAAGTGAATGAAATTTCTTTTGCTCTTAAAAAATTGCCTAAGCCAGTCATCATGGTTGTTGATGGCCCCTGTGCAGGTGCTGCTGCTAACTTAGCAGTTGCAGCAGATTTTACAATTGCATCTGAAAAAGCTAAATTTATTCAAGCTTTCGTAGGTGTTGGTTTGGCCCCTGATGCTGGTGGTCTTTACCTTTTGACTCGTTCAATTGGTATTAATCGTGCTACTCAAATTACCATGACAGGAGAGCCTGTGTCAGCTGAGAAAGCTTTAGATTGGGGAATTGCTTACAAGGTAGTCGATTCAGAAAAGCTTGAGAAAACAGTGAGTCAGTTAATTAAGAAATTAAATCGTTCTTCAGTTAATTCATTCAAAGCAATTAAAGAAATGGTTTGGGAATCTGAATTTGCAGGTTGGGAAAATTATGCTAAGCTGGAGCTTGATTTGCAGAAATCTCTTGCATTTACAGAGGACTTTAAAGAAGGTGTACGTGCTTATAGTGAGCGTCGCCGTCCTAAATTCCAAGGGAAATAAACTTGTTTTCAGAAATTAAAACTAAAGCTTTCAAATTGGACTTGCTAAATTAGTTTGAGTCTGATATAATTTGAAAATCAAATCTTATTGAAAGGAGTCTGGTGTGAATTACGATAAAATTAATGGCTATCTTGTTGATATTTTTAATAACGTCGTTATTATCGAAGAAGCAAGTTTGAAAAATTCAAAGTTTAATGATGTTTCCCTCAAGGAAATGCATACCATTGATGTGATTGGTACACACTCAGATACGACCCCAAGTGCAGTTGCTAGAGAGCTTATGTTAACTCTTGGTACTGTAACAACTTCTCTCAATAAACTTGAAAAGAAAGGATATATTATTCGTACGCGATCATCTGTTGATCGTCGTGTGGTCCATCTATCACTTTCTAAAAAAGGTCGTCTGGTATATCGTCTTCACCGTGGTTTCCATAAATCAATGGTGATGCGGATTACAGAAGGCTTTAACGACGAGGAATTAAAGGTTATGAGCAAGGGCTTGGAAAATCTCCATGCCTTTCTTGAGGAGTTAAAATAATGGCATTTGCAAAAATTAGTCAGGTTGCCCATTATGCACCTGCTCAGGTCGTGACCAATGATGACCTATCTAAAATCATGGATACCAGTGATGAGTGGATTCGCTCACGTACAGGGATTCAAGAACGTCGCATTTCATTAAATGAGAATACCAGTGATTTAGCTACCAATGTTGCTTATCAGCTGTTGGAAAAGTCGGGATTATCTCCCGAAGAGCTAGACTTTGTTTTAGTTGCAACGATTTCTCCTGATAACTCAATGCCGTCAGTGGCAGCACGTGTTCAAGGAATAATTGGAGCAGTCAATGCCTTTGCCTTTGATATTACTGCGGCATGTAGTGGTTTTGTCTTTGCTTTAGCAACCGCAGAAAAATTGATAAAGTCAGGTGCTTACAAAAAAGGTTTAGTCATTGGTGCTGAAGTTCTTTCAAAAACTTTAGACTGGTCTGATCGTACAACAGCAGTTCTTTTTGGAGATGGTGCTGGCGGTGTTTTATTAGAAGAATCTGAAGAAGAACATTTTTTTGGTGAATCTTTAAATACCGACGGTAGCAAGGGCGGTCTTGAGTCAGGAGCCTCTGCAGTTATTTCGCCTTATTCTGATGGTACTGAGCAACCTAATCCCTATATGCAAATGGATGGTAAAGCAATTTTTGATTTTGCTGTGAAGACTGTTTCGAAGAGTATTAAAGCATTGGTTGAAGAAAAAGGTGATCCTGATTACTTCCTTCTTCATCAAGCCAATATTCGTATTTTGGATATTATGGCTAAGAAAATTGATGTCAGTCGTGATAAATTTCTGGCTAACATGATGTCTTATGGTAATACCAGTGCGGCAAGTATTCCAATCTTGCTTTCTGAAAATGTGTCGAATGGGACTCTTCAATTAGGCAGTGATCAAACAATTCTTCTCTCAGGTTTTGGCGGGGGTTTGACATGGGGCAGTCTAATTGTTAAAATCTAGTTATATAAATTATGCACCAGCATAGATTATAAGAAATATATTTATCTTAAAGGAGAAAATAAAATGGCAGTATTTGAAAAAGTACAAGAAATCATTGTTGAAGAACTTGGGAAAGATGCAGAAGAAGTAAAAGTAGAAACTACTTTTGACGAACTTGATGCTGATTCACTTGATGTATTCCAAGTTATTTCAGAAATCGAAGATGAATTCGATATTCAAATCGAAACTGAAGAAGGTCTTAACACTGTTGGTGACCTTGTTGCTTACGTAGAAGAGAAAACTAAATAAGCAGGTCATAGAGAATATTCTTATTAGGGATATTCTCCTTTGTTTATACAATTACTTTGATTATTAAACTATTTATTTGATTAGAAAATCGAAAAAAGGTGAAAAATGAAATCTCGTATTACAGAACTGTTAGGAATTAAATATCCAATCTTCCAAGGTGGTATGGCCTGGGTTGCTGATGGTGACTTGGCTGGAGCCGTTTCAAATGCTGGTGGACTCGGAATTATTGGTGGCGGTAATGCCCCTAAAGAAGTGGTAAAAGCTAATATTGACAGAGTAAAACAAATCACTGACAAGCCATTCGGTGTTAATATTATGCTTTTGTCGCCATTTGTTGACGATATTGTTGACCTTGTTATTGAAGAAGGTGTAAAAGTTGTTACAACTGGTGCAGGAAACCCAGGTAAATATATGGAACGTTTTCACGAAGCTGGAATTACAGTAATCCCAGTTGTTCCATCGGTTGCACTCGCTAAACGTATGGAAAAATTGGGAGCGGATGCTGTTGTCGCAGAAGGTATGGAAGCTGGTGGCCATATCGGTAAATTGACAACTATGGCTCTTGTTCGACAAGTTGCAGATGCGGTATCTATCCCGGTTGTTGGGGCTGGTGGTGTTGCTGATGGACGTGGTATGGCTGCTGTTCTCATGCTTGGAGCAGAAGCTGTGCAGGTTGGTACGCGTTTCGCTGTTGCCAAGGAATCTAACGCTCACCAAAACTTCAAGGATAAGATTTTGAAGGCTAAAGATATCGATACTGTGATTTCTGCTTCTGTTGTAGGACACCCTGTTCGTGCCATTAAGAATAAGTTGGCTACAGAGTACAATCAGGCTGAAAAAGATTTCTTAGCTGGCAAGAAAACTCAAGAGGAAATTGAAGAGCTTGGTGCAGGTGCACTTCGTAATGCCGTTGTTGATGGAGATGTGGAATATGGTTCAGTTATGGCTGGACAAATTGCAGGTCTTGTTCGTAAAGAAGAAACGTGTGCAGAAATCTTGGAAGATTTGTACACAGGTGCTGCAAAGGTAATTAAAGAAGAGGCTGCTCGTTGGGCAGATGTAAACGTCTAAAAACGTCGAAAGGATTAGGATAGTGACAAAACGTGCGTTCTTATTTGCTGGTCAAGGGGCTCAGAAATTGGGCATGGCGAGCGATTTGTATGCGACTTATCCCGTTGTCAAAGAGACATTTGATACGGCTAGTCGTATTCTAGGTTATGATTTGCGTGAATTGATTGATTCTAACGAAGAAAAACTTAATCAGACACGCTATACTCAACCAGCTATTTTGACAACGTCAGTAGCCATTTATCGTCTCTTGGAAGAAAATGGAATCACTCCTGATATTGTTGCTGGCCTGTCTTTGGGTGAATATTCTGCCCTAGTTGCGGCTGGAGCACTCTCATTTGAGGATGCAGTAGCTTTGGTTGCTAAACGTGGAGAATTCATGGAAACAGCGGCTCCTGCTGGAAGTGGGGAAATGGTTGCTGTCATGAATACAGATCAAAGTCTGATTGAAGAGATTTGTCAGAAAGCATCTGAAAAGGGTGTAGTAACGCCTGCTAACTATAATACTCCAGCACAAATTGTTATTGGTGGTGAAGTTGAGGCTGTTGATTATGCTGTGGAATTGCTTAAAGAAGCTGGTGCAAAACGCTTGATTCCTCTTAATGTATCAGGTCCATTCCATACAGCTTTACTTGAATCAGCTAGTCAAAAATTGGCAGAAGAACTGGAGAAAGTGTCATTTAATGACTTTGCTCTCCCTTTGGTAGGTAATACTGAGGCTCAAATTATGAAGTCAGAAGACATCAAAGCTCTTTTGGCTCGTCAGGTGATGGAACCTGTACGTTTTTATGATTCGATTGCCACTATCCAAGAATTTGGTGTAGATGAAGTAATTGAGATTGGTCCAGGAAAAGTTTTGTCAGGTTTCTTGAAGAAAATTGATAAAACCCTACCAACTCATAATGTTGAAGATCAAGCTAGTCTTGATGCCCTTCTTAATGCTTAAAACGAGGTAAACATGGAACTTAAGAATAAAAATGTTTTTGTAACAGGTTCAACACGTGGAATTGGATTAGCTGTGGCACACAAATTTGCTAGTCTTGGTGCCAATGTTGTTCTAAATGGACGTTCTGAAATCTCTGAGGACTTGCTTGCACAGTTTGCAGATTATGGTGTAACTGTTGTAGGTATCTCAGGTGATATTTCTAACGGTGAAGATGCTAAACGTATGGTAGCTGAAGCTATTGAAAATCTTGGTAGTGTTGATGTGCTAGTTAATAATGCTGGTATCACTAACGATAAGTTGATGTTGAAGATGAGTGAAGAAGATTTTGAACGTGTCTTGAAAATCAACTTGACTGGTGCTTTCAATATGACACAGGCTGTCTTAAAACCAATGTCTAAGGCTCGTCAAGGTGCCATCATCAATATGTCATCTGTTGTAGGTATCATGGGGAATATTGGTCAAGCTAACTATGCAGCTTCAAAAGCTGGTTTGATTGGTTTCACTAAATCAGTAGCTCGTGAAGTTGCGGCCCGTGGTGTCCGTGTCAATGCTATCGCTCCTGGTTTCATTGAATCAGATATGACTGACGCTATTCCAGAGAAAATGAAAGATGCTATGATTGCTCAAGTACCAATGAAACGTATTGGTCAAGCAGAAGAAGTAGCTGAAGTTGCAGCATTCTTGGCTAGTCAAGAATATCTCACAGGTCAAACAATCGCTATTGATGGTGGTATGACCATGCAATAATTGATTTTCAATATCAAAAAATCATTTACTAGAATATCCATCCGACAAAAGGAGAATATATATGTCTACAAATCGTGTTGTTGTTACAGGTTACGGTGTAACCTCGCCAATCGGTAATACACCAGAAGAATTTTGGAACAGTCTTCATGACGGTAAGATTGGTATTAAGCCAATCACTAAGTTTGATGCTTCTGAAATCCCGGTCTTTAACGCTGGTGAAATCCAAGACTTCCCATTCGACAAGTATTTTGTGAAAAAAGATACTAACCGTATGGACACTTATTCACTTTATGCGATTTATGCTGCTATGGAAGCTCTTGAAAATTCAGGACTTAACATGGAAGAAGTAAATCGTGATCGCGTTGGTGTTATCGTGTCATCTGGTATCGGTGGTTTGCAAGAACTTGAAGATCAAATTATCCGCATGCATGAACGTGGTATGAGACGTATCAAGCCAATGTTTATTCCTAAAGCTCTCTCAAACATGGGTGCAGGGAACATTGCTCTTAAGATTGGTGCTCAAGGGGTATGTAAATCAGTGACAACTGCCTGTGCCTCTGCCAATGATGCTATCGGTGAAGCCTTCCGTGAAATTAAATTCGGTTTGCACGATGTTGTCTTGGCTGGTGGTGCTGAAGCTTCAATCACTAAGATTGGTATCGGTGGTTTCAATGCCCTTACAGCCCTTTCAACAACAGAAGATCCAGAACGTTCTTCAATTCCATTTGATAAAGACCGTAATGGTTTTGTTATGGGTGAAGGTGCTGGGGTTCTTGTTATTGAAAGCTTGGAACATGCGCAAAAACGTGGTGCCAACATCTTGGTTGAGATTGTTGGTTACGGATCAAACTGTGATGCCTACCATATGACAACGCCAACTCCAGACGGTTCAGGAGCTGCTAAAGCAATTAAATTGGCTATCAATGAAGCTGGTATCAAACCTGAAGATGTTGACTATGTCAATGCTCACGGTACTTCAACACCTGCCAACGAAAAAGGAGAAAGTGGTGCTATTGTGTCTGTACTTGGTAAAGATGTTCCAGTTTCATCTACTAAATCATTTACAGGACACTTGCTTGGTGCTGCTGGTGCCGTTGAAGCGATTGCAACAATCGAAGCTATTCGTCATAGCTATGTACCGAAAACTGCTGGTACCAAAGAATTGTCTGACTACATCGAAGCGAATGTTGTCTACGGTCAAGGTCAAGAAGCTGATATCAAGTATGCCATCTCAAATACTTTTGGTTTCGGTGGACACAATGCTGTTCTTGCCTTCAAACGTTGGGAGGACTAATCTATGAATATTTCTGAAATTAAAGATTTGTTGGCTCAATTTGATGCATCAACTTTACGTGAATTTTCATACAAAAATAACGGTGAAGAATTGAACTTGAGCAAAAATCAAACAAGTTCAGTAACAGCTGCTCCAGTAGCTCCTACAGTTGAAGTAGTTGCGCCAGCTCCTCAAGCTCCAGTTGCTCCAGTAGCAGCACCTGCCGCTGTTGAAACTCCAGCAACACCAGTTGAAGAAGCTTCTGCTCCTGCTCAAGCTGCTGAAGGTGAAGTGGTTGAAAGTCCACTTGTTGGTGTGGCTTACTTGTCTCCATCACCTGAAAAACCAGCCTTTGTTTCTGTTGGTGATACTGTTAAGAAAGGTCAAACGCTTCTTATTGTTGAAGCTATGAAGGTCATGAATGAAGTGCCAGCACCTAAAGATGGTGTTATCACTGAAATCTTGGTAACAAACGAAGAAGTTGTTGACTACGGAAAGGGATTGGTACGCATCAAATGACAATTGATATTAATGCTATTCGTGAGGCTTTGCCACACCGTTACCCAATGCTTTTGGTTGACCGTGTTTTAGAAGTTTCAGAAGATGAAATCACAGCTATTAAAAATGTAACTATCAATGAACCTTTCTTCAATGGACATTTTCCTCAATACCCAGTTATGCCAGGTGTTCTCATCATGGAAGCACTTGCGCAAACTGCTGGTGTTCTTGAATTGTCAAAACCTGAAAATAAAGGTAAGTTAGTCTTTTACGCAGGTATGGATAAGGTTAAATTTAAAAAACAGGTTGTCCCAGGGGACCAACTTGTTATGACAGCTAAGTTTGTAAAACGTCGTGGAACAATTGCTGTTGTTGAAGCGAAAGCGGAAGTCGATGGTAAACTTGCTGCATCAGGTACTTTGACTTTTGCTATTGGAAGCTGATGTTTTGTGAAAATCCTTCTGGCGACAGTCGGAAAGGATTTTTCTTTAGACATTGGTCTATCACATAGAAAGGAAATCAACACAGACTCTTATAAAGATGTCTGATGTTATCTTGTTTTATGTTTAAAAAATTATTGATTGCCAATCGTGGTGAAATTGCAGTTCGTATTATCCGTGCAGCGCGTGAATTGGGAATCCAAACAGTTGCTATCTATTCTGAAGCGGATAGGGATTCTCTCCATACTATGCTTGCTGATGAAGCTATCTGTATTGGTCCAGCAAGATCAACTGATTCTTATTTGAATATGAATCGTGTCCTATCAGCTGCTATTGTGACTGAGGCTCAAGCTATTCACCCAGGGTTTGGTTTCTTGAGTGAAAACTCTAAATTTTCCACTCTCTGTGAAGAAATGAACATCAAGTTTATTGGTCCCTCAGGCAAAGTCATGGACAAGATGGGTGACAAAATCAATGCTCGTGCTGAAATGATTAGGGCCAATGTCCCTGTAATCCCTGGTTCAGATGGTGAAGTCTTTACGGCTGAAGAGGCTTTAGAAGTTGCCAAACGCCTTGGTTACCCAGTGATGCTTAAGGCTTCTGCAGGTGGTGGCGGTAAAGGAATTCGTAAGGTCAACACTGAAGAAGAATTGGCTCCGGCCTTCGAATCTGCGTCACAGGAAGCTAAAGCAGCCTTTGGTAATGGGGCAATGTATATCGAGAAAGTTATTTACCCAGCTCGTCATATTGAGGTTCAAATTTTGGGAGATAGCTATGGTAACATTGTTCACCTAGGTGAACGTGATTGCTCTCTTCAACGTAATAACCAAAAGGTTTTGGAAGAATCACCTTCAGTTGCTATTGGTAAGACACTTCGTCACGAAATTGGTTCAGCGGCTGTCCGTGCCGCTAAGGCTGTTAATTATGAAAATGCGGGTACTATCGAGTTTCTTCTTGATGAAAAATCAGGTCAGTTTTACTTTATGGAAATGAATACCCGTGTTCAAGTTGAGCACCCAGTTACTGAATTTGTAAGTGGTGTGGATATTGTTAAAGAACAAATCCGTATTGCTGCAGGTGAAAAATTATCTGTGACTCAAGACGACATTGAAATTAAGGGACATGCCATTGAGTGTCGTATCAATGCGGAAAATCCTAAGTTCAACTTTGCTCCTAGCCCAGGGAAAATTAGCAATCTCTACCTGCCTAGTGGTGGTGTTGGCCTTCGTGTGGACAGTGCTGTCTATCCAGGCTATACCATTCCACCTTACTATGATTCAATGATTGCAAAAATCATTGTTCATGGAGAAAATCGATTTGAGGCACTCATGAAGATGCAACGTGCTCTTTACGAACTTGAAATCGATGGAGTTGTGACAAATGCTGACTTCCAGTTGGATTTGATTTCAGATCGTAGCGTTATCGCTGGAGATTATGACACATCATTCTTGATGGAAACTTTCCTACCAGAATATCAGAATCGTGAGGAATAAAGTTTATGGGATTATTTGATCGAAAAGAAAAGTATATCCGTATCAATCCTAACCGTTCTGTACGTAATGGGGTTGATCAGCAGGTGCCAGAAGTACCAGATGAGCTTTTTGCCAAATGTCCTGGCTGTAAGCAAGCTATTTATCAAAAGGACTTGGGACAAGCTAAAATCTGTCCAAACTGTTCTTATACCTTTCGTATTTCAGCAAAAGAACGTCTTGATTTAACGGTTGATGAGGGAACTTTCCAAGAACTGTTTACAGGTATTAAAACTGAAAACCCATTAAATTTCCCAGGTTATATGGAGAAGCTAGCAGCTACCAAGGAAAAAACTGGTCTTGATGAAGCTGTTGTGACTGGTGTTGCAACTATCAAGGGGCAAAAAACAGCCTTGGCCATTATGGATTCTAACTTTATCATGGCTTCAATGGGAACTGTTGTTGGTGAAAAAATCACAAAACTCTTTGAGTATGCGATTTCTGAAAAACTTCCAGTTGTTATTTTTACAGCTTCTGGTGGTGCCCGTATGCAAGAGGGAATCATGAGTTTGATGCAAATGGCTAAGGTATCAGCAGCAGTAAAACGTCATTCGAACGCTGGCTTGTTGTACTTGACTGTCTTGACAGATCCAACCACTGGTGGGGTTACAGCAAGTTTTGCCATGGAAGGCGATATCATCTTGGCTGAGCCACAAACTTTGATTGGCTTTGCAGGTCGTCGTGTCATTGAAAATACAGTTCGAGAAACTTTGCCAGATGATTTTCAAAAGGCCGAGTTCCTTCAGGAACATGGTTTTGTTGATGCCATTGTCAAACGTACAGAGTTGGCTGATACTATTGCCACACTCTTATCATTCCATGGAGGTGTTCAATGAGCGACGTAGCACGTATTTTAAAAGAAGCGCGTGACCAAGGCCGTTTAACGGCTTTGGACTTTGCCCACGGAATCTTTGATGATTTCATCGAACTTCATGGTGACCGTAATTTCCGTGATGATGGTGCCGTTATCGGTGGTATTGGTCGCTTAAATGGCCAAGCCGTTACAGTAGTGGGTATCCAAAAAGGTAAAAACCTCCAAGATAATCTCAATCGAAACTTTGGTCAACCTCATCCAGAGGGCTACCGTAAGGCTCTTCGCCTCATGAAACAGGCTGAAAAGTTTGGTCGTCCAGTTGTTACCTTTATCAATACTGCAGGTGCTTATCCTGGTGTCGGAGCAGAGGAACGTGGACAGGGTGAGGCTATTGCTCGTAACCTTATGGAAATGAGTGACCTTAAGGTGCCAATTATTGCCATTATCATTGGTGAAGGTGGTTCTGGCGGTGCTCTTGCTTTGGCAGTAGCTGATAAGGTTTGGATGCTTGAAAATACCGTCTATTCTATCTTGAGTCCTGAAGGGTTTGCAACCATTCTCTGGAAAGATGGTTCGCGTTCAGAAGAGGCAGCAGAGTTGATGAAGATTACATCAGGCGAGCTGCTTAACATGGGAATCGTTGATAAGGTGATCCCAGAACGTGGTTACTTTACTAGTGAAATTATTGAAGCGATTAAGACAGCTATCATAGATGAATTGGCAGAATTAAGCCAATTATCAACAGAAGACTTGCTTGACGCGCGTTATCAACGTTTTAGAAAATATTAAAAAACATTGGGTTATTACTCCCAATGTTTTTTTAGACGGTATGACGTTCGAAGGCTTGGTCTGAGATGCCTTGTTCAAGGATAAGTTTAGCCCATTCCTTAGCTGAATGAAGGCTGTGATCCTTATAGTTACCACAAGATTCAATGGTGGTTCCTGGAACATCTTCCCAAGTAATTTCGTTTGCAATAGCTTCAAGACTAGATTTGATAACTTTGGCAATTTCTGTAGGATCTTGTTTACCCCACATAATCATATGGAAACCTGTACGGCAACCAAATGGTGAGCAATCAATAAGTCCATCGATACGTTGACGAATTAGTTTAGCGAGCAGGTGTTCGATAGTATGAAGACCACCTGTATCGATACTATTTTCGTTAGGTTGGATCAAACGGATATCGAAGTTTGTAATGATATCTCCTTTAGGTCCAACTTCCTCTGAAATAAGACGGACATAAGGTGCTTTAACAATAGTGTGATCAAGTTCAAAACTTTCAACAGTAACGTCCTTTGGCATGATAATACCTCCCTATTCTAATAAAGTTATCATACCATAAAATCAACTTAAAGTTCTAGTATTTATTTGAGTAATAGATGCAAATATGATACACTAGAAGGTGGTTTTCTTTAAGAAAACCTTAGAAAAGTTGAGGTAAAGACATGATAAACATGATAATTTTAGTTGTCTTTGCACTCATTGGTTTAGTCGTTGGATATTTAGCAATTTCTATTAAACTTAGCAAAGCTAAGGAACAAGCAGAAACTACCTTGCTAAAGGCAGAACAAGACGCTGTGAACCTTCGTAGTCAGGCAGAACATGATGCAGACCACCTGCGTGTAACTGCTGAACGCGAAAGTAAGGCTCAACGTAAAGAGTTCTTGTTAGAGGCAAAAGAGGAAGCTAGAAAATATCGAGAAGATATTGAAAAAGAATTCAAATCTGAACGTCAAGAGCTTAAACAAATGGAGAATCGTTTAACAGAACGTGCAACCAGCCTTGATCGTAAGGATGAAAATCTATCAAGTAAAGAACTCGCCCTTGAGAAAAAAGAGCAGAGTCTTGCTGACAAATCTAAACATCTTAATGAGCGTGAAGAGAATGTGACTCAGTTGGAGGCTGAGAAGCAAGCTGAACTTGAACGTGTTGGTCAGATGACCATTGCAGAGGCGCGTGAGGTAATCTTAACGGAGACTGAGAATAATCTGACTCATGAGATTGCAACACGTATCAAAGATGCAGAAGCACAGGTTAAAGATACTGTTGATAAGAAGGCCAAAAACTTGTTGGCGCAAGCTATGCAACGCTTGGCTGGAGATTATGTTACTGAACAAACAGTAACCACTGTTCACCTTCCAGATGACAATATGAAAGGTCGTATCATTGGACGTGAGGGGCGTAACATCCGTACGCTTGAAAGCTTAACAGGTATCGATGTTATTATTGACGACACTCCAGAAGTGGTTGTCCTTTCTGGTTTTGATCCAGTTCGTCGTGAAATTGCACGTATGACTCTCGAGGCCTTGATTAAAGATGGACGTATCCACCCAGCTCGGATTGAGGAGTTGGTTGAGAAGAGTCGTCAGGAAATGGATAACCGTATCCGCGAATATGGTGAAGAGGCAGCTTACGAAATTGGGGCTATGAATCTCCACCCTGACCTAATCAAGATTATGGGACGATTGCAGTTCCGTACGTCATATGGTCAAAACGTACTTCGTCATTCAGTTGAAGTTGGTAAACTAGCAGGTATCATGGCTGGTGAATTGGGTGAAAATGTGGCTCTTGCTCGTCGTGCTGGTTTCCTTCATGATATGGGGAAAGCTATTGACAAAGAGGTCGAAGGTAGTCACGTTGAGATTGGTACTGAGTTTGCACGTAAGTATAAAGAGCACCCAGTCGTGGTTAATGCCATTGCCAGCCACCATGGAGATGTGGAACCTGAGAGTGTGATTGCAGTTATTGTAGCTGCAGCAGATGCTTTGAGTTCGGCTCGCCCAGGAGCTCGTAATGAATCCGTTGAGAATTATGTCAAACGTCTTCGTGATCTGGAAGAGATTGCATCAAGCTTTGACGGTGTTCAAACAAGCTTTGCCCTTCAGGCTGGTCGTGAAATTCGTATTATGGTTCATCCAAATAAAATCTCAGATGATGAAGTTACAATCTTGTCTCACAAGGTACGTGAACAAATTGAGAAAAACTTGGATTACCCAGGAAATATTAAGGTTACAGTCATTCGTGAATTCCGTGCGGTTGATTATGCCAAATAAGATAAGAGAGCCGAAAGGCTTTTTTATTTTGCAGTAAAACTGAAAAGATTACCGTGTTAAAAATGTATTAACTTTCTTATCAGCTTGCTTCATTTTGATAGGTTTGCGTTTTATAATGAAATATTTTGATTTTTTTTGACTGTTTTTAGTTGACAGTTATTAAAAATTTAGTATAATAGACATTGTAAACGATTACAAAAGGAGAGATTATGATAAAGTCTGAACGTAAGCAGATTATCTTGTCTCAGTTGAAACAAGATGGTTTTGTCACTTTGGAAAACCTAACTGTTTTGTTAAGTGATACTTCCGAGTCGACGATTCGTCGCGACTTAGACGAGTTAGCGGCAGATGGCCAACTTAAACGTGTTCATGGTGGTGCTGAAAGCATTCATGGTCTAAAGGAAGAAATTGCCAATAGTCAAAAAGCTATTAGAAACGTTAAAGAAAAGGCTCAGTTAGCTGGTTATGCTGCCGATTTAATTAAGGAAGGTGATGTCGTCTTTCTTGAGGCTAGTACAACAAATGAACTTTTGATTCCACATTTGTCTAATCGTCAGGTAACGGTTGTGACTAATTCTATCCATCATGCGGTTAAGCTGGTAGATCTTGGTGTTAGCACTAGGATTGTTGGAGGAAAGGTTAAACATTCAACGGATGCGTCTATTGGAAGTACTGCTCAAGAGCAAATCAGACAACTGAATTTTGATTGTGCTTTCATTGGTGCTAATGGCGTTGATGCTAATTATTTCACCACACCAGACATGGAAGAGGCAGTTATCAAACGGACGGTTATAGCCAATGCGCAAAAAGCCTATGTTCTAGCTGATACCTCTAAACTTGGTCAGATTACCTATGCTAAGGTAGCCGAGGTTGAGAAAGTAACCATAATTACAAATGCTTCGGAAGAAGAGCTCCTAAAAGAATTAAAAGAGAAAACGAGGGTTATTGAAGTATGATTTATACTGTAACGCTAAATCCATCAATCGACTTCATTGTTCGTATCGATAAAGTAGAGATTGGTGAAGTTAACCGTATGGAGAGTGATGATAAGTTCGCTGGCGGTAAGGGGATTAATGTCAGTCGTATTTTACAACGTTTAGGAATTGACAATACTGCTACGGGCTTCATCGGTGGTTTTACAGGACGTTTTGTGACAGATGGTTTGGATGCAGAAGGCATTAAAACTAAGTTTGTAGCTGTGGATCAAGATACACGTATCAATGTTAAAATCAAGGCTGACCAAGAAACTGAAATTAACGGTACTGGGCCTGTCATCAATGATTATCAGTTGGCTGAGCTTGAAGCTATCCTTTCAAGTGTAAGTGCCGATGATGTGGTTGTTTTTGCTGGATCAGCACCAAGCAATCTTGGAAACAAGGTCTATAACAAATTGATTCCACTAGTGCGTGAAACGGGTGCACAGGTTGTCTGTGACTTTGAAGGTCAAACCTTGCTTGATTCCTTGGCTTACCAACCACTCTTGGTTAAGCCAAATAACCATGAGTTAGAAGCTATTTTCAATGTCAAACTTAATGGTTTGGCTGATGTTGAAAAATATGCGCGTGAACTCCTTGCTAAGGGTGCACAGAACGTTATCATCTCAATGGCGGGTGATGGAGCTCTGCTGGTCACACCAGAGGCTGCTTACTTTGCTAAACCAATCAAGGGAACAGTTAAAAACTCTGTTGGTGCGGGTGACTCGATGGTTGCTGGTTTCACTGGTGAGTTTGTTAAATCAGGTGATCCGATTGAGGCTCTCAAGTGGGGAGTAGCCTGCGGAACATCTACAGCTTTCTCAGATGACTTGGCAACAATTGAATTTATTGAAGAAACATACAATAAAGTTGAGGTAGAAAAACTATGAAAATTCAGGATTTACTGAACAAAAAAGTCATGTTGCTTGACCTTCAAGCAACTACAAAGGAAGCTGCTATCGATGAAATGATTAACAGCTTGGTTGATAATGGTGTCGTGGCTGACTTTGATGTTTTCAAAGCAGGCATTATGGCTCGTGAAGCACAAACATCAACTGGTTTGGGTGATGGAATTGCTATGCCGCACAGTAAAAATGCTGCAGTAAAAGAAGCAACTGTACTTTTTGCTAAATCTAATAAAGGTGTAGATTACGAATCACTTGATGGTCAACCTACAGACCTCTTCTTTATGATTGCTGCTCCAGAGGGAGCAAATGACACTCACTTGGCAGCCCTAGCTGAGTTGTCAAAATACCTTATGCAAGATGGTTTTGCAGATCGTTTGCGTAAGGTAACTTCTCCAGATGAAGTGATTGCTGCTTTTGATACGGGTGAAGAAGAAGCACAGGCTGAGGAAGCTAAGAAAGCACAAGCTGTTAAAGAAGCAGCTTCAAGCGATAAACCACTTATCGTAGCCGTAACAGCTTGTACAACCGGTATTGCTCACACTTACATGGCTGAAGAATCACTAATTAAAACAGGTGAAGAAATGGGTGTCAATGTTCGTGTTGAAACTAACGGTGCTTCAGGTGTCGGAACACCATTGACTGCTGAAGAAATCAGTAAGGCTGTAGGTGTTATCGTAGCGGCAGACAAGGCAGTTGAAACAGCACGTTTTGATGGTAAAAAATTGCTTTCTAAACCAGTCGCTGCAGGTATTCGTCAACCTCAAGAATTAATCCAAAATATCTTGGATGGTAAGGCTGAAGTCTTCCATGCCGAAAATGCTGGATCTGCTCAAGAATCAAGTGAGAAATTGAGCCTCGGTGGTGCCTTCTATAAACACTTGATGAGTGGGGTATCACAAATGCTCCCATTCGTTATCGGTGGTGGTATCATGATTGCGCTTGCCTTCTTGCTTGACCAAATTATGGGTGTTCCTAAAGATCAATTGTCACAACTTGGTTCTTACCATGAAATTGCTGCTCAATTCAAAGCAATTGGTGGTGCGGCCTTTGGTTTCATGCTTCCAGTACTTGCAGGTTACATTGCTTACTCTATCGCTGAGAAACCAGGTTTGGTATCAGGTTTCGTAGCTGGTGCTATTGCTTCAAGTGGTGCAGCCTTTGGTGGTGTTCCATTTGCTTCAGGCGGTAAAGCAACCCTTGCCCTTGTTGGCGTATCTTCAGGTTTCCTTGGAGCTCTTGTTGGTGGTTTCCTTGCAGGTGGTGTTATCCTAGTTCTTCGTAAACTCTTGGCAGGTATTCCACGTGCCCTTGAAGGAATCCGTTCTATCTTGCTCTTGCCACTTCTTGGTGTATTTGCTACAGGTTTCTTGATGTTGGCAGTGAATATCCCAATGGCAGCAATCAATACTGGTCTTAATAACTTCTTGTCAAGCTTGTCAGGGAGCTCAGCAGTGCTCCTTGGTCTCCTTGTCGGTGGTATGATGGCAGTGGACATGGGTGGACCAGTTAACAAAGCTGCTTATGTCTTTGGTACAGGTACTCTCGCAGCAACAGTAACTTCAGGTGGTTCAGTTGTTATGGCAGCAGTTATGGCAGCCGGTATGGTTCCTCCATTGGCAGTCTTTGTAGCGACACTCTTATTTAAAGATAAATTCACCGAAGAAGAACGCAACTCTGGTTTGACAAACATTGTTATGGGACTCTCATTCATCACTGAAGGTGCAATTCCATTTGGTGCAGCTGACCCAGCACGCGCTATCCCAAGCTTTATCGTTGGTTCAGCTCTTACAGGTGCTCTTGTAGGTATGGCTGGAATCAAATTGATGGCACCACACGGAGGTATCTTCGTTATTGCCCTCACTTCAAATGCTCTTCTTTACCTTCTCTTCATCTTGATTGGTGCTGTGGTATCAGGTATCCTCTTTGGATTCCTTCGTAAACCACTTGATAAATAAGATATGATCAAACAATCTCGTTGTGACGGGATTGTTTTTTGGTGTCGTAGCAGATTTTTGTCAGGGTACCTATTTTATGATACAGTATAGGCAGAAATGGTTTATCTAGTAGCTAATGCTCTGTATAAAGAAACATAAGAGGTGAATTATGGTAAAAGAATACGATTATATTGTCATCGGTGGGGGTTCTGGTGGTGTTGCTAGTGCTAATCGTGCCGCTATGTATGGTGCTAAGGTTATTCTCTTTGAAGGAAAAGAGGTCGGTGGTACCTGTGTTAATGTGGGTTGTGTACCTAAAAAGGTCATGTGGTATGGTGCTCAGGTTGCTGAGACCCTTCACCGTTACGCAGGAGAGTATGGTTTTGATGTGACGCTTAATAAATTTGATTTTGCGACGCTTAAGGCCAATCGTCAGGCTTATATCGATCGTATCCATGGTTCTTATGAGCGCGGTTTTGATAGCAATGGTGTTGAACGTGTTTACAAGTATGCAAGATTTGTTGACCCTCATACGGTTGAAGTAGCGGGTGAACTTTATACAGCACCACATATCCTAATTGCAACAGGCGGTCATTCTCTTTATCCAAATATTCCAGGCAGTGAATATGGAATTACCTCAGATGGTTTCTTTGAGTTAGATGAGGTGCCAAAACGTACAGCTGTTATTGGTGGTGGCTATATTGGAGTTGAAGTTGCCGGTGTTCTCAATGCTCTTGGAAGTGATACTCATCTCTTTATTCGTAAGGATCGCCCATTGCGTACCTTTGACAAAGACATTATCGATGTTTTAGTTGATGAGATGGCTAAGTCTGGCCCTACACTTCACATGCATGCTAATGCAACAGAGGTAGTAAAAAATGCAGACGATTCTCTGACTATTAGCTTTGACAATGAAGAAACTATTACAGTTGATTGCCTTATCTGGGCTGTCGGACGTGCAGCGAATACTTCTGGCTTTGGTCTTGAAAAGACAGGCGTTGAGTTGACTGAACGAGGTAACATTTATTCAGACGAGTTTGAAAATACATCTGTTCCTGGTATCTATGCTCTTGGAGATGTGACTGGTAAACTTGATTTGACTCCAGTTGCAGTGAAGGCTGGTCGCCAATTGTCAGAGCGACTTTTCAATAATAAAGTTGATGCTAAACTTGATTATACAGATGTAGCTACTGTGGTCTTTAGTCATCCGGTCATTGGTGCTATTGGGTTGACTGAGGAAAAGGCAATTGCCAAATATGGTTCGGAAAATATCAAGGTCTATAAATCTAGTTTCACTCCAATGTATACGGCTCTTGGAGATAATCGTCAGCCGTCAACCATGAAATTAGTAACGCTAGGTGAGGATGAAAAAATCATCGGTCTTCACGGTATTGGGTATGGTGTCGATGAGATGATTCAAGGATTCTCTGTGGCTATTAAGATGGGAGCAACTAAGGCTGATTTTGATAATACGGTTGCCATTCATCCAACAGGCTCAGAGGAATTTGTAACGATGAGATAGAAAAGTGAAGTCTGTTAACTGAGAGTTTCAGGCTTTTCTTTGTGTTTAAATAGCAGCCTACACTCTGTGTAAAACTGTAGACTGTCTAAATAAAAAAGGCCTTCAGGCCTTTCATTCGTTAATTAAGTAGTTTCTTAATTCTGAAATAAAGTAAAGAGATCCAGTGACGACAAATAGATCGTCAGAATTTGCTGATTCAGCTTGTGCTAGCCAGTCTCTATAGTCGGCTACACGTTTGAAGTGTTGGGGATATTCATTCAAAGGCAGTGCCTCAAAAAAGTCAAAGCTGGTTACCGTTATATCATAATCTTTCAATTCCTCTAGTAAGTCTGCCAATGGCTTTCGTCTAAGTCCTGCAAAGAGGATATGTATCCTACGATTAGCGAAGTTATCTTTTAGTACCTGTTTTAAGCTGGCAATTCCTTGAGGGTTATGAGCACCATCTAGATAAATGTTATCTCCTATCCACTCACTACGACCAGGCCAATGCGTCTCTACGATTCCCTCTTGGATGCTCTTATCGGTAATCTTAGAAAATGTTTGAGCTAGGAGATGGGCAGCAGTGACAGCTAGCCCAGCATTGTTTTCTTGATGCTGTCCTAACATTGGAAGTTTAAGCTTTGGACTTTCCCAATGGTCATAAGAAACTTGGATCGTTTGATTGTCCCTTGGAAGCAGCTGAATTTCCCTATCAATGACGGCTAAAGGAGCTTGTAGGTCATGTGATTTTTTGTTGAAGAAATGTTCAACTTCTGTAGAGACACGACCAAGTAAGATAGGTGTATTTTCTCGCATGACGCCTGCCTTATGATTGGCAATGTCCAAAAGGCTATTGCCCAAAGTTTCAGTGTGATCAAAGCCGATTGAAGTACAGATGACAAGCTCTGGAGAAAGGACATTGGTCGAATCAAGTCGTCCACCAATTCCGGCTTCAATGATAGCAATATCAACCTGTTTAAGGTCAAAGTAGAGGAACATGAGTAAGGTGACCAATTCAAATTCTGTTGGTCGCTCAAAAGCAGTGTGCTCTTCTAAATCATCGAGAAGAACCTGAGCTTTCGCAACAATGTTAATCAGATCCTTGTCTGGAATCTCTGTGCCGTTGATACTAATGCGTTCGTTAAAGCGAGTAATATAAGGGGAGGTAAAGGTCCCGACCTGATAGCCTGATTTTGTTAGGATATTTTGTAGGTAGCTAGTCGTTGATCCCTTACCGTTGGTACCGACGATATGCACCGTTGGATAGTGAGATTGAGGATTTCCTGCCTGCTTCAAGAGCCAACGCATACGTCCGAGTTGAGGGCGACGTCCATTGCCTTTGAAGGAGTGGATGAAATTTAGAGTTTTTGTATAGTTCATAGGATTATATAAAAAAGGCAGGGGTTTCCTAACCTTTTCTTTGTTTTAGTTGGAGACAGCGCCACTAGTTGTGGCGTCTCCAGTTGTCGTATTGCCAGTTGTTGTGTCTGCAGTGGCTGCGGATGAAGAAGTAGTTGTATTTCCACCAGTTGTTGTATCTGCTGATGAAGAATAGGTATTATTACCAGCTTGGCTGCTTGTCTCTGTTTCTGAGTCAGTTGCATTACCATAGCTAGATGAGGCGACACTTGATTCTTGGGTCTTATTGTTGCCTTCTTTAATGACTACAGTTGACTGATTGGATGATGAATCAGAAGTGTCCTTATTCTTAGATGATGTGAAATTCATGATAGTGATGGAAGCGACAATGATTGACAAGATTGTCCCGACAGCAGTAAGTACTTTTTGGAAGGCAGTGAAGCCTTTTGTAACGTGTTCGGTCACCATTGGTGCAGATTTTTTTTCTTCTTTTGATGAATGGTTACGGCGTGAGTAATTTTCAGACATGATGCTCTCCTTAAAAATATTTCGTACTCTCTATTATATGATTTTCTCGCAAAAATTGCTAAAAAAATTATGCTATAATAAATAGTAAATAAAAATCGAGGAAAAATCATGATTTATTTTGATAATTCAGCCACGACGATGCCTTATCCAGAGGCACTTAGAACCTATCAAGAAGTGGCTACTAAAATTTTTGGGAACCCATCCAGCCTACACCAATTAGGAACATCTGCGACACGTATTTTGGAGGCTTCTCGTAAGCAAGTTGCGGACCTCATTGGAAAATCAGCCGATGAGATTTTCTTTACGTCTGGTGGAACCGAAGGCGACAACTGGGTCATTAAAGGAGTGGCTTTTGAAAAAGAACCTTATGGCAAACACATTATTGTTTCTGATATTGAACATCCTGCGGTAAAAGAGTCTGCTAAATGGATTTCAGAGCATGGTTTTGAAGTGTCCTATGCACCCGTTAATGAGCAAGGATTTGTGGATGTTGAAGCTCTTGCTGGATTATTACGGCCTGATACGATTTTGGTTTCGGTTATGGCTGTTAATAACGAAATCGGTTCAATCCAACCTATCCAAGAAATTTCAGATCTTCTAGCTAATGAGCCGACCATATCTTTCCATGTGGATGCTGTTCAGGCTATTGGGAAGATTCCTGTATCAGCTTATTTAACAGACCGTGTAGATTTTGCAACTTTTTCTGGTCATAAGTTCCATGCCGTTCGAGGTGTCGGTTTTGTCTACAAGAAGGCAGGGAAAAAGATTACGCCACTCTTAACCGGTGGTGGGCAAGAAAAAGATTTTCGTTCAACAACTGAAAATGTTGCTGGGATTGCGAGTATGGCTAAGGCTTTGCGCTTGGTAACTGACAAAGAGGGATTTTCTCTTTCTAAAATTGCTAAGATGAAAAAGATTATCTTTGACGAATTGGCTAAGTACGAGGATATTACTATTTTCTCAGGCGAGGGTGAAGACTTTGCTCCCAATATTTTGACCTTTGGAGTTAAGGGAGTTCGTGGTGAAGTGGTTGTCCATGCTTTTGAAGAGCATCAAATCTATATTTCAACGACCTCAGCATGTTCATCTAAGGCGGGGAAACCAGCGGGGACCCTCATTTCTATGGGCGTTCCAACAAAGTTAGCCCAAACGGCTGTTCGTATCAGTCTTGATGATGATAATGATATGGGACAAGTAGAACAGTTTCTCACGATTTTCAAGCAGGTCTATGCTAAGACGCAAAAAGTAAGATAGCAAGATTAATCGATTAAAAAATAAAACTAAATTCAAGTTTAAAGGGAAAAGGAATGACATTAACGTATTCAGAAATTATGGTTCGCTACGGTGAATTGTCAACTAAGGGCAAAAACCGTATGCGTTTTATCAATAAACTCAGAAATAACATCAAAGATGTGTTATCTATCTATCCAGAAGTTAAAGTGACTTTTGATCGAGACCGTGGACACATCTACCTCAATGGTACAGACTACGAGCCAGTAGCAGAGTCTTTGAAGCAGATTTTCGGGATTCAGGCCTTTAGCCCTGTTTACAAATTTGAAAAAGATGTCGAAGTATTGAAAAAAGCTGTTCAAGACATTATGACTGGCCTCTATCGTGACGGACTTACCTTTAAGGTGACTGCTAAACGTAGTGATCACGACTTTGTTTTAGATAGTCGCGAGCTCAACCTTACTTTAGGAAATGCTGTATTTGATGTATTGCCTGACATTAAGGCACAGATGAAGGGGCCAGATATTAATCTGAAGGTAGAAATTCGTGCTGAGGCAGCTTATATTTCTCATGAGGAAATTAAGGGAGCAGGTGGATTACCTGTAGGGACTGCTGGTAAAGGAATGCTCATGCTTTCAGGTGGGATTGATTCGCCTGTTGCAGGTTATTTAGCCCTTAAACGTGGTGTGGATATCGAGGCTGTCCACTTTGCAAGCCCACCTTATACAAGTCCTGGTGCACTTAAAAAGGCTCAAGATTTGACCCGTAAGTTGACCAAGTTTGGTGGTAATATTCAGTTCATAGAAGTACCATTTACTGAGATTCAAGAGGAAATCAAAGAAAAAGCACCAGAGGCTTATTTGATGACCTTGACACGTCGCTTCATGATGCGTATTACAGACCGAATTCGTGAAGAACGCCGTGGTCTCGTGATCATCAATGGTGAGAGTCTTGGACAGGTTGCCAGTCAGACGATGGAGTCTATGCAGGCTATCAATGCTGTAACCTGTACGCCCGTGATTCGCCCAGTTGTCACTATGGATAAGTTGGAAATCATTGATTTGGCACAAAAAATCGATACCTTTGATATCTCCATCCAACCTTTTGAGGATTGCTGTACCATTTTTGCACCTGACCGTCCGAAAACTAATCCAAAAATCAAGAACGTTGAACAATATGAAGGTCGTATGGATGTTGAAAGCTTAGTTGAACGTGCGGTTGCAGGAATCATGGTGACTGAAATCACGCCTATTGAAGAAGCGCAAGACGAAGTGGATACACTTATTGAAGACTTACTTTAGTCTAGGAGGATATAGTGACAGTTTGGTATTGCTCAGGTATCATTAGAGTTAGCTATATCGAAAAAGAAATGTCGATGTTAAACTTTTACCTAGAAAGGAAACTGCATGACTGTTTATAACATCAATTTAGGAATCGGTTGGGCATCAAGTGGTGTTGAGTATGCTCAGTCCTATCGTTCTAGAATTTTCAAAAATACAGGTATTAAGGCTAAGTTTGTCTTTATGGATATGTTCTTGCAGGACAATCTTTCTGATTTGACCCGTAACATGGGATTTTTAGATGAAGATATCATCTGGCTTTACAGCTATTTTACAGACCTTAAGATTGCCCCAACGACCTATACTGTCAAGGATTTGGAAAAGGAAATTCCTTATGACATCACGCGTCGCGAGATTAATGGCAAAGTGGTTAAGCTTTTTTGTGCCAAGGAAGATATCTTCTATGCAGCCTACTTGCGTAAAGAGGGTGAAGATATCGTTCATCGTGTGGAAAAAGTATCGCGTGGCTGCTTAATCCGTAAAGACTTTTACTCTTACACTAAGATGTTCACGGAGTACTACACACCGGTAGATAATAAGGCTCACCTTTATCAACGGCGTTTCTTCAATGAAGATGGGACTATTGCTTATGATGAAATTGTTGATGGTAAGGACAGTGTCTTCCATTTTCCAGATAAGATTTTGTCATCTAAGCATGAATTTATCGCCTACTTCATGTCTCGACTTGGCCTAACTGACCAGGATATCGTCATCTTGGACCGTGCAACTGGTACGGGACAGGCTGTTTTCCGTAACACCAAACCTGCTAAGCTTGGGGTTGTGGTCCATGCAGAGCACTTTAGTGAAAATGCTGTGACAGACAAGACTATTTTATGGAATAACTTCTACGAGTACCAATTCAGCAATGCAGATAAGGTTGATTTCTTCATCACAGCGACAGAACGTCAACGTAGCATTATGCTAGATCAGTTCAATAAATACACACCATTTACACCTCATATCGTAACCATCCCTGTGGGAAGTGTGGATAAACTGAGAGAGCTTGAAGGAGAGCGTAAACCATTCTCAATCATCACAGCTTCACGTTTGGCCAATGAAAAACACGTGGACTGGTTGGCCAAGGCTGTTGTTAAGGCTAAAGAAAGTCTGCCACAAGTAAACTTTGATATCTATGGAACAGGTGCTGAAGAAGCCAAACTTAAGGCCATTATCGAGGAAAATCAAGCTCAGGATTATATCCACCTTAAAGGTCACCAAGACTTAACAGAAGTCTACAAGGACTACGAACTTTACCTATCAGGTTCTAAGAGTGAAGGATTTGGTTTGACACTTCTAGAAGCCGTGGGATCTGGTCTAGGTATGATTGGTTTTGATGTTCGTTATGGGAACCAAACCTTTATCAAGGACAATGAGAATGGGTACCTCATTCCTCGTTTTGAAAAAGATGATGAACCTGCTATCGTAGCTGCCTTGGCAGAGAAAATTGTAGCCTTCTTCAATCGCTCAGATTTGGATCATGTTCATCAAGTTTCTTATGACATTGCCAAAGGCTTTTTGACAGAGGAAATCGAGCAGAAGTGGCTTAACTTAGTAAGGGAGATAACTAATCATGATTAATTTATTTGAAAACTATAGTCAAGGTAGTTGGGATCTCCATTACTCGCTCATTGTCGCTGGCTATGTGAATACAACAGTTTGTCTTTCAGATGATGGCTTTTTACCTAGTGATGTGACTTCACCTTACCTTTATTTCACAGGTTTTGATAAGGTTCAGGGTTCTGCACTTTACTTTAATCAGGTACCCGTGCCTGATTACTGGGAAATTATAGGAACGAATAGTAACGCGGAAATCTTCCGTTTTGATAAGAAACGTGGTCATATTCATTATGCGCATCCTGCTCACCAACGTCTAGTTAAAGCTGTGGATTGGTATGATGAGTCAGGTCGCTTGCGCGTGACTGATCGCTACAATAACAAGGGTTACCGTTTCTCACAAACGACCTATAATGTTAAGCAAGAAGCGACCATTACGAGCTATTTCACTCCTGACAACAAGGAAGTTATCGTCATCAACCATTTGACTAAAGACGTTATCTTGAATTGGAAAGACAAGGTCTACATTTTCAAAAACAAATCTGAATTTGTAGTCTTCTATCTTAAAGAAGCCGGTTATGATTTGAGTCGTATTCTATACAACTCATTGGCGACACCTTTCTTGACAACTATGAATCTTCCGAATTCTGGTCAAGATGTCCTCTTCTGGCAAGAACCGATTACTGATTCCGTTCCTGGGAATATGCGTCTCCTTCTTGATAGCAATCACCGTCAAACTAAGATTGTCGTGCAAGAATACGCAGCCTACACAAATCTTCTAAGACTGATTAGTCCAGAGCAGGCTTCTCGCGTGGCCTTCCTTGGATTCATGTATCCATTTGCCCGCCAGAACAACTTCCAAAATCAAGCGCTTATCTTGACTAACTCAGATCAGATTGAACATTTGGAAAGCATTGTCAGTGAAGTGCCTACCATGCATTATCATGTTGGGGCAATCACTGAAATGTCAAGTCGCTTGATGGATTTAGCTAAATATAGTAATGTTAGCCTTTATCCGAATATTACAACGGAGCAGGTTAAGCGTCTCTATCAGGAGGCTGATTTCTATTTGGATATTAACCACCAAAATGAAATCTTGTCAGCGACACGTGCTGCCTTTGAAAATAACCTGCTTATCCTGGCTTTCACGAACACAAGCCATGGTCCAGATTATACTGCACCAAGCAATATCTTCTCACCAATGAATGCCGGGCAATTTAAGCAAACCCTTAAAGAAGCCTTGGGCAACCGTGACTTCCTTAGTCACTTGCTTGATCGCCAACGTGAGCACGCTCATGTAGCAACACCAGAAGATTATAAGAAGGTTATTGGTTAGGAAAATGACATTAGAGGTTCGTAACATTTATCCTCTGACAGCAACATTTAAGAAGGTCGCTTCGCTTTATGAAGCGGCTTTTCCTGTGGAGGAGAGATTACCACTTTGGCAATTGTCTTGGAACAGCTTGAAAAGAGGACAATCTTTCTTGGCATATTTTGATGGGAAAGTTTTCATTGGTCTGACCTATATCATTTATACTGACAACTTGGTTTACCTACTCTTTCTCGCGGTTGAGGAAAGTAAACAGTCTCAGGGATACGGCAGTCAAATTTTGGCACAAGTTAGGGAAGAAGCAGGAGAACGACCGTGTGTGCTTACGATTGAACCTATGGATGAGGAGCAAGTCTCTAATCGGGGGCAACGTTTAAAACGTTTAGCATTTTATGAACGAAATGGCTATCAGTTATTGAATCACTTCTATTTTGAAGGGACTGAACGTTATCAAATTTTGACAACGGATAGGAGTCTCTCCTTAGATGCTTTGGAGCGGGAACTAGCTAAGACCTTTTTAGGAAAATATGCTATAAGAGTTGAGTAGGCTAATCCTTACTTGGCTAAACTTCAATGAGCAGAATAAGAATAATCAAAGTAACTTTTTCTCTTGTCATTAGAGGGAAAAAATGATAGAATTGTAACGTTGACTAAATGCACGTCCTGTGCAACCGCACGACTACTGTTTGCAAGTGGGTTCGTCCCCGCAGTACTAGGCGAGTCTTCACAGAGGGGAACCTCAGACACATTAAAAATTTTAATAGGAGGTGCATCATGAGCACATACGCAATCATCAAAACTGGTGGAAAACAAGTTAAAGTTGAAGTAGGTCAAGCGATCTACGTTGAAAAAATCAACGCTGAAGCTGGATCAGAAGTAACTTTTAACGAAGTTGTTCTTGTCGGTGGTGATAAAACTGTAGTAGGTACTCCAGTTGTTGAGGGAGCTACTGTTGTCGGAACTATCGAAAAACAAGGTAAACAAAAGAAAGTTGTCACTTTCAAATATAAACCTAAAAAAGGTAGCCACCGTAAACAAGGTCACCGTCAACCTTATACAAAAGTTGTTATCAACGCTATCAACGCGTAAGTTAGCGACTAATCACTAAGAAAGGACACAATCTTATGTTGAAAACTCTTGAAAACTTGCAACTTTTCGCCCACAAAAAAGGTGGGGGTTCTACTTCCAATGGTCGTGATTCACAAGCTAAACGTCTTGGTGCTAAAGCAGCTGATGGACAAACTGTATCAGGTGGATCAATCCTTTACCGTCAACGCGGTACACACATCTACCCAGGTGTAAACGTAGGCCGTGGTGGTGACGATACACTCTTCGCTAAAGTTGAAGGTGTTGTACGTTTCGAACGTAAAGGTCGCGACAAAAAACAAGTATCTGTATACCCAGTTGCTAAATAATTAAGCTAAAGTCTGCACTTTTGTGTAGGCTTTTCTTTATGAAAAAGGAGAATTCTATGCCTTTAAATCACTACCAACAAGAAGTGGGACCAAGTCTAGCGGATGCTAGTCCAGGTAAGATGCCAGATGTTGCCCTATTAGAAGGTCGTTATTGTAGCGTTGAACATTTGACAGTGGCAGAGCATTATAAGGATATTTTAGACTTTTATTTTACTAATCAGATTCTCTCTGATTGGACCTATATGTATGCGGAGCCTTTTGAATCTGAAGAAGCTGTACGTCAGTGTTTGGAGGATTATGAGAAATCCCAAAATCCTTATTTCTTTGCCATCAGGGATAAGGCTTCAAGTAAAGTTCTAGGAACCTTCTCACTCATGGCTATTACACCGAAAAATCGCAGTGTTGAGATGGGGCGAGTGATTTTGGCACCTACTTTACAAAAGACTCGAGCAGCTACAGAAGCTCAATACCTACTTATGAAATATGTCTTTGAAGATCTTAACTATCGCCGTTATGAGTGGAAATGTGATAGTCTCAACCGTCCTTCTGCCAATGCTGCCATACGTTTAGGGTTCACCTATGAGGGGCGTTTTCGTAATCATGCTATTTATAAGGGACGTAGTCGAGATACGGACTGGTTCTCGATTATTGATAGTGAGTGGCCAAGACTTAAAGAACGATTTGAGAATTGGTTAGCTCCTGAGAATTTTGATGAACAGGGACAACAGAAACGTTCTCTGAGGGATTGCTAGCTATTAATATAAGGGCTCTTTTCTGGTGAAGGAGCTCTGTTTTAGTAGTCTGAAGGTCAAGTCCAAGTTTTTAGTTTGCTAATGCTTATTATCACTGTCAAAATCAGTTTAAATGCTCATTTTTCTGTCAATAATATTCCCATAATAAAGCATATTTATGCTATAATAAAGAGTAATTTTATCAAGGAGAATAATGACTAATGGATTTAATTCGCGAAAAAGTATTTGTTAACCGTTACCACTATGATGTTCGTAACCATGAGTGGGAAAAAGAGAATGGTGTTCCTAAAACAAATGTTGAAGTAACGTTTCAGTTGCACAATAAAGATAAAGAAGCTAGCAATACGTCGGTTGTAGCTGTTTTGCAATTTATGATTGTTCGTGATGAGTTTGTTATCTCAGGGATTGTTTCTCAAATGAACCATATTCAAAACCGTATCGTCAATAAACCAAAAGATTTCTCACAAGAAGAAGCTGAGTCTTTGGCAGCACCGCTATTGGATACACTTCAGCGTTTGACTTATGAAGTGACTGAAATCGCCTTGGATCGTCCAGGAATTAACTTGGAGTTCTAAGATGTCTTTAGCAGTTATTACGGATTCATCGGTTAATCTACCTGCTGAAATTCAGGGACATGCTGATGTTTATATTTTAGATATTCCGGTTATCATTGAGGAACAGCCTTTTGTTGAAGGAAAGAACTTGGATGTGAATCAGTTTTACGAAAAAATGGCAAACTCTGAGGAACTGCTCAAGACGTCACAACCCAATCTAGCCGACTTGGATAACTTTCTCATGGAGTTGGGGGAGAAAGGGTATACCCATGTCATTGGGCTTTTCCTTTCTTCGGGGATTTCTGGTTTTTGGGCTAATAGTCAGTTTTTGATTGAAGATTATGCCAAGTTGAAGGTTGCTTTTCCTGATACTAAAATCACGGCAGCTCCTATGGGTGCCATGGTTAGAAACGTTTTGCATTGGTCAGAGCAAGGGATGTCATTCGAGAATATTTTGAAGAAGCTCGAGGAGCAAGTAGAGAACACGACGGCTTATATTCTTGTGGATGATCTTAATCACCTTGTTAAGGGTGGTCGCTTGTCGAATGGCTCAGCGATTTTGGGGAATCTTTTGTCTATCAAACCCATTTTACATTTTAATGCTGAAGGCAAAATCGTTGTTTTTGAAAAGGTACGTACAGAGAAGAAAGCTGTGAAACGCTTGGTTGCCCTAGCCGAAGACAATCGTGAAATGGAGCTTAGCATCCTTCATACTAATGCTCCTGAAAAGGCTGAGGCTCTTAAAAGTCAGCTGGAAGCTCAAGGGATTACTGTTTCATCGGTGGTATCCTTATGTGCTGTGATTGCGACGCACTTGGGCGAGGGAGCGCTGGTGCTAGGTCTAACACCTAAATTTACCAAATAAGTACGATACATCTGGAATCAGGCTTGCCTATGAGCAAGATCAATAGAGAGGAAAAATGATATGTCTATTAAAGTTATTGTTGCCGGATTTAAAGGAAGAATGGGTTCAACTGCGGTTGAAATGGTTAAGGGAGATGATGAATTGACCTTGGCTGCCTTGCTTGACCCGTTTGCGGCAGAAAAAGAAGTGGATGGTGTTCCTGTCTTCACGGATAAAGCTGATTTGGTTGGCTTTGATGCAGATGTTTGGGTAGATTTCACCATGCCTGCTGTTGCTTATGAAAATACCCGTTTTGCCTTGGAAAATGGCTTTGCACCGGTTGTAGGAACAACAGGCTTTACTGAAGCACAAATTCAGGAATTGACAGACCTTTCTAAAGACAGGTCTATCGGTGGATTGATTGCTCCTAACTTTGCTATTGGTGCTATCCTTCTTATGAAGTTTGCGGCAGAAGCTAGTAAATATTTCCCAGATCTTGAAATCATTGAGCTTCACCACGATAAAAAGAAAGATGCGCCATCAGGTACAGCAGTGAAAACAGCTGAACTTATTCGTGAGGTTCGCGAAACGAAACGTCAAGGTGCTGAGGATGAGGTGGAAACACTTGCTGGAGCACGTGGCGCTGAGTTTGATGGTTTCCGTATTCACAGTGTGCGTTTGCCAGGTCTTGTGGCTCACCAAGAGGTTATCTTTGGTGCCCAGGGAGAAGGATTGACCTTGCGTCACGATTCTTATGACCGTATTTCTTTTATGAGCGGGGTCAATCTCGGTATTAAAGAAGTGGTTAAACGTGATCAGCTTGTTTATGGTTTGGAACATTTACTATGAAATTAAGTTATTTGCCTTCTGAGTTTCAGAGGGCTTTACCAATATTAGAGAAGATTAAGGCTGCGGGTTTTGAGGCTTACTTTGTTGGTGGTTCGGTGCGAGATGCCCTTCTTAACCGTCCCATTCATGATGTAGATATTGCTTCGTCTTCGTATCCTGAAGAGACCAAGCAAATTTTCGAGCGTACGGTGGATATCGGTATTGAGCATGGGACTGTTTTGGTCTTGGAAAATGGCGGTGAGTATGAGGTGACGACCTTCCGAACAGAGGACGTCTATGTGGATTACCGTCGTCCGTCTAGCGTGTCCTTTGTGCGTTCATTGGAAGAAGACCTCAAGCGTCGTGATTTTACAGTCAATGCTTTTGCTCTTAATGAAAATGCTGAGATTATTGATAAGTTCAATGGTCTTGCTGATTTGGACAACCGTGTCTTAAGGGCTGTTGGTAAGGCTGAGGAACGCTTTAACGAGGATGCTCTTCGTATCATGCGGGGCCTACGTTTTACAGCGAGTTTAGACTTTGATATCGAAGAGAAGACTTTTCAGGCTATGGCCAGCCATGCTCCTCTTTTGGAAAAGATTTCGATTGAGCGAAGTTTCATCGAGTTCGATAAGTTGCTTTTGGCACCGCATTGGAAGAAAGGGATCAAGGCACTTCTAGCAACTAAGGCTTATCAGTACCTTCCAGATTTTCAAGAAACTGCTGAAGAATGGCAGGATTTTGTGGCAGACTATGTGGAGGGCTTTAGATTTACAAGTTCTGAGCAGGCCTGGGCGGCAACTCTTCTGGCTCTCAAGCACGATAATCCACGCTCTTTTCTTAAAAAATGGAAGACATCTGTTAATTTCCAAAAGACAGTTCAGTCCTTGGTTGACATTTTCAATTTCCGTTTGGAGAGAGCTGTGACTAAGCAAGATGTTTATCAGTATGGTAAGGAACTCTTAGAGGAGGCTGAAACCTTGAGACGGGCTCAGGGCTTGGACGTCGATTATGAGCGTATTGCCGAGTTGGATGGTCAGTTGCTCATCCATGATAAGCACGAAATCGTTGTGAATGGTGGCACACTGATGAAGGAGCTAGGATTCAAACCTGGTCCGGACCTTGGTCGTGCACTTAAGGCTATCGAAAATGCCATCGTTGATGGTCAACTAGCTAATGCCGAGGAAGCCATCATGGCCTTTGTTCAAGCGATGAAATAAGTCTAAAGACGTTATAAAAATGACACACCGCTACAGAGCATGCGTAGAATCCGTAGCGGTGTTATTTGTAAAAAGGAAGTAAGATGTCAGATTTTATTGTTGAAAAATTAACCAAGTCCGTTGGTGATAAGACGGTTTTTAAAGAGATTTCATTCATTATCCATGATCTGGATCGTATCGGGATTATTGGTGTCAATGGGACTGGTAAGACAACTTTGTTAGATGTTGTATCAGAGCGTATTGGTTTTGATGGTGACGTGTCACCTTTTACCAAGGCTAATGGTTATAAGATTGCTTATTTGACTCAGGAGCCTGAATTTGATGATAGCAAGACAGTGCTTGATATGGTCTTGTCATCAGACCTTCGTGAGATGACTTTGATTCGTGAATACGAGACCCTCATGGCGGATTATTCTGAGGATAATCAATCTCGTTTAGAAAAGGTTATGGCTGAGATGGATAGTCTTGATGCTTGGTCCATTGAGAGCGAGGTTAAGACAGTTTTATCTAAGCTAGGTTTGTCAGACCTCTCTCAAAAGGTCGGGGACCTCTCAGGTGGTCTCAGACGCCGTGTGCAGTTGGCTCAGGTTCTCTTGAATGATGCTGATCTTTTACTTTTGGACGAACCAACCAACCATTTGGATATTGATACCATTGCTTGGTTGACGAATTTTCTCAAATCTTCTAAAAAAACGGTCCTCTTTATTACCCACGATCGTTATTTCTTGGACAATGTAGCCACACGTATCTTTGAGCTAGACCAGGCTAATCTGATTGAATACCAGGGGAATTATCAAGACTATGTGCGTCTAAAGGCCGAACAAGATGAACGAGATGCAGCAGCTCTTCACAAGAAAAAGCAACTCTATAAGCAGGAGTTAGCATGGATGCGAACGCAACCACAGGCACGTGCAACCAAACAACAAGCTCGTATCAATCGCTTTAAGGATCTTAAAGGTGAGGTTCACCAAACGGTCAATAATGACGATCTTGAAATTAACTTTGAGACCAGCCGTATTGGTAAGAAGGTGGTTAACTTCGGCCATGTCGATTTTGCTTATGAAGATGGCAAGCAAATTCTCAGTGATTTCAATCTTATCATGCAAAATCGCGATCGTATCGGTATTGTTGGGGATAATGGTGTCGGGAAATCGACCTTGCTCAATCTGATTAATGGTGATCTTGTGCCTTCAGCTGGTATTCTAGATATTGGTGAGACGGTACGTATTGGTTATTTCTCACAGCAAATTAAGGACATGGATGAGAGTAAGCGTGTCATTAACTACTTGCAAGAAGTTGCAGATGAAGTTAAGACAACGGTTGGAACAACCAGTATCACAGAGCTCTTGGAGCAATTCCTTTTCCCTCGTTCTACTCATGGGACACAGATTGCCAAGCTCTCTGGTGGGGAAAAGAAACGTCTCTATCTACTTAAGATTCTGATTGAAAAGCCTAACGTTCTGCTCTTGGATGAGCCTACAAATGATTTGGACATTGCAACTTTGACGGTTTTGGAAAACTTCCTTAATGGTTTTGGCGGCCCTGTCGTTACCGTAAGTCACGACCGCTATTTTTTGGACAAGGTAGCTAACAAGATTCTAGCCTTTGAAGATGGCGGTGTGCGAGAGTTCTTTGGTAACTACACTGACTACCTTGATGAAAAAGCCTTCTTACAAGAGCAATCAGTCCTCCTCGAGAGGGAAAAAAAGCAAGCTAGCGTTAAAGTTGAGAAAGTCAAAGAAGACAAAAAACGCATGAGTTACTTTGAAAAACAAGAGTGGGCGACTATCGAGGATGAGATTGCCGACCTTGAAGCTAAAATCGAAGAGATTGAAGCAGCCATGCTTGAAAATGCTAGCGATTATGGACAGTTAGCTACCCTTCAACGTGATTTGGAGTCTGCCAACGAAACTTTACTTGAAAAGTATGAACGTTATGAGTATTTGAGTGAGCTAGAAGGATAAGCTCTTTAGTAATCAAAGTATGACAAAAGCCCTGCATATGCAAGGCTTTTTTATATTATTACGTAGTGAGATAACTTTGTTCTACCACAAGCGGAATGAGAATGAGAGGACTGAGACACCCGCAAAGATAATTAAGGAAGCTACCAAGCGCCCAATAAGAAAGGCTGAGAAAAACGGGGCACTAAAAAGTAGGAGACCGAATACCAGACAAATCAAGGCGATTGATAGGGCAGGTTGTCCTGAGAAGCCGAATTGACGTTGGCGATAAGCTTGGAAACCTTGTGTAAAGGCTGAGACAAGAAGCCACCAAGCGATAATGGTTACAGCTACACCTGAGAGTACCCATGCTGATGTCGATAGCAAAATAATCCCAAAAACAATGGAAATGATACTCTGAAGCAGTTGGAAGAAGGAGCGGTTTTCGTTATCACGTTTGAAATAAACCATGAGACTTGAAACACCAGAAATGAGCATCACTAGAGCAAAAAGCCAACCAACAATGGCAAGAAGGTTTGTAGGATTAGCGAAGAAAAAGACACCCAAGAGAGTAATGAGAATCCCACTAATTAATGTAAAACTTTTCATACGATACCTCTTATTAATTTTTCTTAATACTACTATGTAAGGTAAAAATTGTCAAACAAAGACCCACTTTAGATTGGTTGGATCTGATAAGTGTAGGTAGCAGCCTTTTTAGTTCTGGTAGCTACTTGGCGTCCTGTTTTTTGGAAAAGATGCTTAAAGCGGCGTAAGAAATTTGTGGAGTCCATCTTAAGGTATGTTTCATTAAAGGTCCCAAACAGCTGACGGTAGGTGGTCAAGGTACTTTCCTCTGGCATAATGTTGAGGATAGTTGGGTAGTATTCAAGTCTCCCCTTAATACGTTCCATAGCAATCAAAAGGATTTCCCAGTGGTCAAAGGCGAGGTCATCATGTGACAGCGTCTTGTCACCGTCAGTAAGCTGCAACTTGCCATTGACCATAGCGATATCTAACCAATGCGTAGATGCGGCATCATCGGCAGCCTTATCCATTTGAATATCATTAAAAGTCATGAAACAGAGGTACGCTATTGTAATGGTCCACATACGAGGATCTCGATAAGGTGTTCCTACTGTAACGAGTTGCTCGATGTGATCAGTGTTCAGCTGAACTGATGTCTCCTCACATACTTCGCGACAGACAGCCGTATTGAGGTCTTCTTGCTCCTGAACGAAGCCACCACTAAGAGCATATTTTCCCATGTAGGGATGATTTTTTCGTTTGATAAGCAAGGTTTGGACTCTTCCTTCAAAATAGCGGAAGATGACCGAGTCTACAGTTACTGAGGGTTTGGCATACTTATCCAATTCTTCTCTACTGTAGATTTCCAGGAAGTCTTTTTCGCTACCAGAATTTTCGAAGGTTTTAGACATATTTTTAGCCTCCTAGTCTATATTGTTAATTTTGAGTGAAAATGATTTTGCTGAAGCAATCCATTAGATTTCGATATGCAGACGTTCTTTAATTGCCTTCTTGGCGTAATGGTAGTTGTCAGCAAAAAAACTGTCACTATCACTGTTTTCTCCTAAAATAACGATTTTATCCTTGAATGGTGATAGTAGGTCCAAGAGATGCTTGGTAAACCAATCCCGTGTTCGGTTATCAGCCATAGTCATGTCACGGAAACCATCATCTACATAGTTTGATTTTGGCAGTATCACAAAAATCAAATCCCACTTTTCACGAGCTTGGGTTACCTGATAGAGTCGATCTAACATATCGAACTCTTCTTGTGAAATGTTTTCCTTTAAATAGTAGTCGATATATACCTTAGTGACCGTTGAGTTGGTATCTGCAAAAATAAGCCCTGAGTGTTGCCCGTTGTCAATAATCTCAGCTGTCTGGGCGTATTGATCGGTTAAGAGGTGAATATAATCATTGGTATCTAACTCGTCATCTCGGACATTATACTTTTCTTGATATTCTCTGGCATATTCAAGTGAGCAAGGGGCGTTGTAAGTGCGAGCCAAATCCTTAACAAGGGTTGTTTTTCCTCCACTGGCAGATCCGACAACTAGGACCTTACGAGTAAAGTGGCGACGGAAAGGTTTGGTGATAAACCGCCAATTTTCCATAGGATTATCGCGAATCTCAGTAGCAGAGATATTGATAATAGAACGTTCGATGAGCTCTACTTGAGCTTGAGGGTAGTAGCGATTGAGCTCGAACACGTACTCTGGCTCTCCAACATAGAAGGTAATCTTTTCAGGATCATCCGTATTCTTAGTGATAAGCTCTTTGACACGGTTAACCCATGGCACCCAACCTTCTGGATAGGGAGGCATATCAGCTTCGTCCAGTTTATCCACAACGACTAGTTCATCATCGTAGAAAACTTCACGGACATAACGAAAGCGTCGGTTGAGCGACAGGCCTGTGCGTGTCCCACGATCTTTTTGTGTGTTGCTGCCACTTACGATGACAAGGACGTTGTCGTTAGCGCGTTTTGCCTTTGTGATGAGGTCGACATGTCCTACATGCATTGGTGCAAAGGTTCCAAAAACAATACCAATACTCTTTCCTGATAAATGTTTTCTTTTCATAGGCTTATCCTTTTTTAATATAGTAAATTTACTAAATTAATGATAACATAGTTTCGAGGTAATGTAAATAGATGAAATAGTAAAATAACTAAATTGTTTTTTCAAATAAATTCAGCTTCAAGTCTTTAAATAAGGAGAAAAATTTTGAAAGAACACCCCAAAAAGGTAATACGCTTACATTACTGACGTGATAGGTTTTTACAAAAGAGGAAAAATTATCCATGTAATAAAATATAACATGCAAATCGAAAAAATGACAAAAAATACTTGACAAGAAGATTCTGAAAATTTATACTATTCATGTAATTAAATTACTAAGGTAATTATTTGAAAGGAAACATTGATATGACAACAGGTAAAGAGTACGTTGCTAGCGTTTTTGAAAAAGTGAAAGCTCAAAATGGCCATGAGGCTGAGTTCCTTCAAGCAGTTGAAGAAGTTTTCGATTCACTTGTTCCTGTCTTCGATAAATATCCTAAATATATTGAAGAAAACCTTTTGGAACGTTTGGTTGAACCAGAACGTATCGTTTCATTCCGTGTGCCATGGGTTGACGATAAAGGACAAGTACAAGTAAACCGTGGTTTCCGTGTACAATTCTCATCAGCTATTGGTCCTTACAAAGGTGGTCTTCGTTTCCACCCATCTGTAAACCAATCAATCATCAAATTCCTTGGTTTCGAACAAATCTTTAAAAACTCATTGACTGGTCAACCAATCGGTGGTGGTAAAGGTGGATCAAACTTCGATCCTAAAGGTAAATCAGATAACGAAATCATGCGTTTCTGCCAAAGCTTCATGACTGAATTGAGCAAACACATTGGTGCAGATACAGACGTGCCTGCAGGTGATATCGGTGTTGGTGGACGTGAAATTGGTTACCTCTACGGCCAATACAAACGCCTTCGTAACGAGTACACAGGTGTCCTTACTGGTAAAGGTTTGAACTGGGGTGGTTCACTTGCTCGTACAGAAGCAACTGGTTACGGTGCTGTTTACTTTGCAGAACAAATGCTTAATGCACGTGGTGAAAACTTTAACGGTAAAACAGCAGTTGTTTCAGGTGCTGGTAACGTTGCCATCTACGCTATTGAAAAATTGCAAAGCCTTGGTGCTAAAGCAGTAACATGTTCTGACTCATCTGGTTTTGTTTATGATCCAGATGGAATCGACGTTGACTTATTGAAAGAAATCAAAGAAGTTAAACGTGAACGTATCGTTAAATATGCAGAAGCTCGTCCAAATGCAACCTTCACACCTGCTGGTGGTGAAAAGACAGTTTGGTCAGTTAAAGCTGACTTGGCATTCCCATGTGCAACTCAAAATGAATTGGATGAAACAGATGCAGAAACACTTGTAGCAAATGGTGTATTGGCTGTTTCAGAAGGTGCTAACATGCCTTCAACTTTGGGAGCTATTGATGTCTTCCTTAAAGCTGGTGTATCATTTGGTCCTGCCAAAGCTGCTAACGCTGGTGGTGTTGCTGTATCAGCTCTTGAAATGGCGCAAAATAGTGGACGTACATCATGGACATTCGAAGAAGTTGATGCTAAACTCTACGATATCATGAAAGGTATCTACGAAAATGCTGCAGCAGCTGCTAAAGAATTTGGTCATGAAGGTAACCTTGTTGTAGGTGCCAACATTGCTGGATTCCTTAAAGTTGCAGATGCTATGTCAGCACAAGGTATCGTTTAATTGATAGACTATTACCGATAGCCTCTCAATAAAATAAGAAAAGAAGCCTGCGGGTTTCTTTTTTTAGCTGTTTTCCTAGAGGTCAGCTATTTTTGATATAATAAGTTGAGGTGATTATATATACAATTGGAAGCTCTTAGTTCAGAAGAGCTAGCAGCCGTTAAAAGCTTTATAAAGAAAAATCTTGGTTAGTGCTTTTGACAAAAATTTGATTGGTTTGAAGGCTAGCACATTATCCTTGAACAAGATTTGATTGTTATCCTGTCTTATCAGAGATAAGAAATAGAGTAGCTATTTTTTCATGTCATTGGTTATAAAGCTGATAAAGGAAGGGCATATGATTTCATAGTTTAGATAAGAAACAATAGGGGAGTAAATAGATGATAAAAACAATCGTAAAGGATGTCTTTTTCCTTGGACAAAAATCGACAGAAGCGACTAAAGAAGACCTCTATTTGGCTAAAGATTTACGTGATACACTGGATTTTCATAAGGATGCCTGTGTGGGTATGGCTGCCAATATGATTGGAGTTAAAAAGCGTGTTATTATCGTCAATATCGGTTTTGTTAATCTAGTCATGTTTAATCCTGTTTTAGTCAGCAAGTCCTCACCTTTTCAAACAGAGGAGTCTTGCTTGTCTTTAGAAGGAAGTCGTCCAACTAGACGTTATGAGTCGATTGAGGTTGCTTATTTAGATGAACAATGGATGCTTAAACAGTTAAATTTTTCTGGAATGCCAGCCCAAATTATTCAACATGAATTGGATCATTTGGAGGGGATTATTATTTAGATAGCCTAGCCCAAGCGGTCTAGGCTATTGAGTTCAAAGCCTTAAAAATCAAAGTTGCGGGAGTGAGAGTGGAAAGCAATTTTCTTTCTCGCTCTTTTTTTAGTTCTCATAAGAACTTTTTTCTTGACAATAGTTCTCACAAGAACTAAAATAGTTTCCATGAGAATTATTCAAGGAGGAGCTTGCGATGCATGAGAAAGATCCTTTTAGTGAATTCAGAGAATTCATCAATACTATGGAATCTCGCGTGCAAGAGTTGGGTAAAGCGTATGGTGTTGAGCATTTAGCTGGCCCGCAAGGATTTGCCGTCAGGTACTTGTTTGAGAATCAAGATAAAGAAATATTTATCAAAGATATTGAGAAAAGACTATCTATTTCCAAGTCAGTGGCTAGTAATTTGGTCAAACGTATGGAGAAAAATGGTTTTGTTGAATTGGTGACATCTGATAAGGACAAACGCTACAAGTATGTTCGTCTGACAGACTTGGGTGAAAAGAAGGCCCAAGATGTCGGATATTTCCGAGAGGCTATCCATGAACAGTTGTTAGATGGTATTTCGAAAGAAGATGCTGAAACAGCTTTTCGAGTCTTTCACCAAATTCGTATGAATTTAGAAAAAAATAAGGAGTAACTTATGTTTAAAATCTTTAAACGTTTAACGACAAAAGAGTTAATCATGATTGTCTTAGCGGTGATTTTTGTTTGCTTGAACGTCTATCTAAACTTGAAAATTCCAGACTATATGTCTGATATTACGACACTCTTATCAACTAAGGGAACTAAGGCATCGGATATTTTTGCTTGGAATACGGATGCCCCAGGGATGCGAATGCTTTTAATGTCCTTAGCGGGCTTTATGGCCTCTGTAGTGGTTGGTTTTCTAGCTGCCAGAACAGCAGCAAGTTTTACTACTCGTCTTCGTGATGATATCTTTCATCAGGTTCTAGATTTTTCGGATGCCGAGATTAAGAAATTCTCTATTCCTAGTCTTTTGACCCGTACGACAAACGATATTACACAATTACAGATGGTACTGACCATGGGCCTACAGGTCATTACACAGGGCCCTATCATGGCTATTTGGGCGATTACAAAGATTGCTGATAAAAATGGGAACTGGCTTCTTGCCTTGCTTGTGGCTGTGGCAGTAATTGCCATTCTCATGCTCTTCCTCTTGATTATGGTCATGCCTAAGCAACGCTTGATTCAAACTCTGACAGATAAACTTAATAGCGTAACGCGTGAATCTCTTACTGGGATTCGTGTGGTGCGTGCCTATAACGCTGAAAGTTATCAAGAGGATAAATTTGAAAAGGCCAATACTGATTTGACCCAAAACAATCTCTTTATCGGTCGTTCTTTTGCCTTACTGACACCGGTGATGACTGCTGTATCTAGTGGTTTGACGCTAGCTATTTATTGGATTGGTGCGCATCTAATTGAAGATGTTAAGATTCCAACAGATCCAACTAAGATTGCTGGTGCCATGGAAAACAAGGTCCATCTCTTCTCAGACATGGTGGTTTACTCATCTTATGCCATGCAGGTTGTTATGGGATTCATGATGATGATTGTTGTCTTCTTCCTTCTTCCACGAGCAGTTGTAGCAGCTGGACGTATCAATGAAGTTTTAGATACTCAATCTTCAGTTTCTTACCCTGAACATAGTTCTGAAAAGCCTAAAGAAGTGGGTATTGTCGAATTTGATGATGTTTCCTTCCGTTATTCTGAAACTTCAGAGCCTGTTTTGGAGCATGTTAGCTTCAAAGCTAAAAAAGGAGATACGGTTGCTTTTATTGGTTCGACTGGCTCTGGTAAATCAACACTTGTCAACCTTATCCCACGTTTTTATGATGCCACGCAAGGAACTATCAAGGTTGACGGTGTAGATGTGCGACATTATGACCATGAAACTTTGCACAATATAGTCGGTTATATTCCACAGAAGGCTGTGCTTTTCTCAGGTGATATCACGTCAAATATGACGATGGGAACGAGTAATAACAGTCCCCTTGATGATTCTAAGATTTGGGAAGCTCTCGAATTGGCTCAAGGAAAAGATTTTGTTGAAAATAAAGAAGGTCAACTTAAAGCAGAGGTTGCCCAAGCCGGGTCTAACTTCTCAGGTGGACAGAAACAACGTTTGGCTATTGCGCGTGCCTTGGCACGTAAGCCTGAAATCTTGATTTTCGATGATTCTTTCTCAGCCTTAGACTATAAGACCGATCGTAAGTTACGTCAAGAACTGGCTGAAAAAACACAAGATTTGACCAAGTTGATTGTTGCCCAACGCATCTCTACTATTATGGATGCTGACCAAATCTTGGTTCTTGATCAAGGTAAGGTCGTTGGTCAAGGAACCCACAAGGAACTCTTGGCTAACAATGAGGTTTACCAAGAAATTGCCTATTCACAATTGTCTAAGGAGGAGTTAGAAAATGGAAAATAAGCCAAAAACATCATCCTATAAACGCTTAAAACCCTATATTAAAGGTTTCCAAATTCCGTTTGTCCTTGCGATTTTTGGAGCAATTATTTCAGCTGTCATTACAGTTATTGGACCAGATAAGCTTAAAGGAATTACCAATACTATTACTGAAGGTATCACACCTACAAAAATGGGGACGATTCCAGGCATTGATTTGGACAAGGTAGCAAGTATTGCTATGACCTTGGCTGTTTTATATGTTATTTCAGCCATTGTTGGTTACTTACAAAGTTTTACGGTTGCGACGGTTACACAACGCTTTTCACAACGTTTCCGTACAGCTATCCAAAAGAAAATCAACAGTGTCCCTCTTAATTATTTCGACAGTCATTCTCAAGGAGACACACTCTCTCGTGTGACTAATGACGTTGACCTTTTGGGACAATCGCTTAGTCAAGGTCTGGGTACTCTAATTACTTCAAGTATTCTCTTGGTAGCAGCCATTATTATGATGTTCTACTCAAATGTCACTATGGCTTTCACTGCGATTGGTTCTGTCTTGATTGGATTTGTTCTAGTAGCCTTTATCATGGGCTTCTCGCAACCACTTTTTAAACGCCAACAAGAAAATTTGGCTAACATTAATGGGTACATTGAAGAAATCTACACAGGTCAAGCAGTTGTAACGAGCTACAATGCATCTAAAGAAAGCAGTCAAGCTTTCAAGGGGCTTAATGATAAGCTCTATAAATCTATGTGGCAATCACAGTTTATCTCTGGTATTATGATGCCACTTATGATTTTCATCGGGAACTTTGGTTACGTCATGATCTGCTTGGTAGGTGCGGTTAAGGTAATCGACGGAAGCCTGACCATCGGTGATGTGGTAGCCTTCATGACCTATGTTCGTATCTTCTCACAACCTCTTTCTCAAATTGCACAAGGAATTACACAACTCCAATCATCCATTGCAGCCATTGGTCGTATCTTTGAATTTTTGGAAGAAAAAGATATGGACGACGAGTCAGCTAAGGCAGCTGAGTTGACAGATACTAAAGGTCAAGTAGTCTTTGATCATGTTTCCTTTGGTTATACTCCTGAAAAGACTATTATTCATGACTTTTCAGCTCTTGCTAAACCAGGTCAAAAGATTGCGATCGTTGGTCCAACGGGTGCTGGTAAGACAACCATTGTTAACCTGCTCATGAAATTCTATAATATTGATCAAGGCCGTATCACCATTGACGGTGTGAATACGAACGACATGAAACGTGAAACCGTTCATGATCAATTCTCTATGGTGCTTCAAGACACTTGGCTCTTTGAAGGTACTATTCGTGATAATTTGATTTACAACCAAGAGAATATTTCTGATGAGCAAGTTATTGCTGCAGCCAAGGCTGTCGGTGTTCACCACTTCATCACCACACTTCCAAAGGGGTATGATACTTATTTGGATGATTCTGTTACTTTATCAGTTGGTCAGAAACAACTTTTGACCATTGCGCGTGCCCTTCTTAAGGAGGCCCCTCTTCTTATCTTGGACGAGGCAACATCATCAGTTGACACACGAACAGAAGAATTGATTCAGAAGGCTATGGACAAGCTTATGGAGGGTCGTACATCCTTTGTCATTGCCCATCGCTTATCAACCATTCGAAATGCCAACCTTATCCTTGTGATGAAAGATGGTAACATTATTGAACAGGGAAATCACGATGAGCTCATGGCAGCAGAAGGTTTCTATGCTGATCTTTATAATAGTCAGTTTACGGAAGAAGTGGCCTAGGATATTCTTATAAAAATATAAGATTTAATAAAATTTCATAAAATGTATGGCTGTAACTCATGCGTTTTATGTTATACTGAGAAAAAACAGACAGATTAGGAGACCAAGATGCAATATCGCAAAGCAAGACAAGATGAAGTTTAAAAAGTGGCATAAGTGTGCGCAGATGCTTTTGAAGATTATCCCTGCCTTTTGATGAATGCTAGTAATTTAAAGAATCCTAAACAGTATGATGAGTTTGTCTTAGCTTTGCAGAAGATCCGTTTAGCTATAAAAATGGACTCTTGTTTGATGGCTGAAGAGGATGGTCGCATTGTTGCAGTAGCTATTTTACAGCATTAGACGGAGTCTATGCTTAAGAACCTTCAGAATGGGGCGACTAAGCTTTTCCGTTTTATAAGCATTACTAGGTTGTTCAAGTATTTTAATTTCGTTGAAGAGTCTGAAAGACACCTGGAAGATTCTGCAGAGTACGACTGGTACCTGATGATGTTGACAGTGACTCCGGAAGAATGACTACAAGCAATGTGGTTATAAGGTCTTGGCTTACGAGAAACACAAATTGGACAACTGGCCTTTTGTCAAATCTCTTGATGAATAGCCTTGTGCTATTTAACTTAGATAAGCAAAATGAATCTGGCTTCGGCTGGATTTTTTTTCTTAGCTTTAGAGTCCTTCTTGTCTGGCTCATTCCTTATTTTTAAGCCTAACTATGCTATAATTAGGAAACGCTATTAGAGGAGGTTTATATGTCAACTCCAAGTATCTATGGGGAATATGCTCAGTATCTCCCCAAGATTTTACAAGAAATAACAGACCCAATTATTGCGGCTAATATTACTAGCAAAAAAGAAACAGGCTTTAAACTCTATGAGCATTTCATTTCACGAATTAAAGAAAGCGATTCTATGCGTGAAAAGTGTCGTAGGAAAAATTTGCCTGAGACCAGTCGGTCTGCTCTCAAGGAAATTCGTGACAGTATTGGGATTCGAATTGTTTGTGGCTTTGTCGATGATATTTACAAAACTATTGATGTCATCAAGGCTATCCCTGACGTTTCTATCTATAACGAGAAAGATTATATTCTAAATGCCAAGCCAAATGGCTATCGCTCTTACCACCTCATTTTGCAAATGGAGACGGATTTTCCAGATGTTCTAGGTAATGATAAAGGGACCTATTTTGTTGAGGTTCAGCTTCGGACCATTGCTCAGGATTCCTGGGCCAGTTTGGAGCATCAGATGAAGTACAAGCACGACATCAAGAATCCAGAAATGATTACCCGTGAGCTTAAGCGCTGTGCGGATGAATTAGCTTCATGTGATTTGACCATGCAGACCATCCGTAACTTAATTCAAGAAGGAGGGGACTAGAATGGCTTTGAAAATTTTACTAGCTGAGGATGAAGAGGCTCTTTCCCGAGTTTACAAGGCAGCCCTAGAGCATCAAGGTTATGAGGTGGATCAAGCATTCAATGGGCAAGAGGCAGTAGACCTAGCTGCACAGAATGCTTATCAAGTAATAATTATGGATATTATGATGCCCATAAAAACAGGTATCGAGGCATTGAAAGAGATTCGCTCCTCTGGGGACAGGACGCATGTCATTATGTTGACAGCTATGGCTGAAATTGATGATCGCGTGACAGGACTTGATGCTGGGGCGGATGATTACTTGACCAAGCCGATTTCCCTAAAGGAACTTTTGGCTCGTCTACGGTCGCTAGAGCGTCGTGTTAGTGAAACTTTTACCTCCAAAATTTTGACCCTTGGTTCTGTTCGCTTGGACCAAGAGGAACAAGAGTTGGTAGCTGGGAACGCTATTCGACTTTCAAGCAGAGAGACCAAGTTAATGGCCCACTTCATGCTCAATCCTGCCAAGAAATTAACCACTGATCACCTTTTTAAAACTATCTGGGATGATGAGGAAGATGTGGACGAGTCAATTGTCTGGGTCTATATTTCCTACCTGCGCCAGAAATTGCAAGCCATTCAAGCGGATATTAGTATTCTTGGTGAAAAGGGTGGCGACTTCTGCCTTCTGCAAGATTAGAAAGGAGTAGCCATGTTTAGACGTTTACGACTTCAGTTTATAATGATTACTTCTTTGGCTATCCTCTTTATCTTGATCTTTACGGTGGGAATCATCAACACTGTGAGGTCCTTTCAGACGGAGCAGGAAATTAGCAAGGTCCTCAACATACTCACAGAAAATAATGGAAGCTTCGGAAAAATCAAAAAAATTGAGACTAATCAAGGGCGCGAGATTCCATCAGATAGCTTTCGTTTTTTCAGTTTGACCTTGTCTGACGATAAGGTTGTTAGCCAGGATACCAGCCATACATCCCTAATAAACGACGAGGAAGCGGCTAGATATGCTCTGACAGTTAGTCGCTTGACCAATAATCTTGGAACGATTAGAGAAAAAAATATCAATCTGAGTTATCAGGTTAGCAAAGTCAGCAGAGATAAAATCCTTGTAGTTTTTTTGGACACGTCTTCTTATTACAATTCTTCCCAAGCCTTGTTCAGTCTTTCTATTCTTTTATCACTGTTTGCTTTTATCTTTTTTGTAATCATTGTCAGTGCTTTGTCAGGAATTGTCATTCGCCCCTTCATTCGAAACTATGAAAAGCAACGGCGTTTTATCACTAATGCTGGTCATGAATTGAAAACCCCATTAGCTATTATTTCTGCTAATACGGAGTTACAGGAACTCATGACAGGGGAGAATGAATGGACTAAGTCAACTAATGACCAGGTGGCACGTTTGACCAATCTAGTCAATTCTCTTGTGGCTCTATCTCGTCTGGAAGAGCAGCCGGACATGGTTCTTCAAGATGTGGATTTTTCCTATATTATAGAGGATGCAGCCGAGGACTTTAAGGGACCTGTCGTCCGAGATGGCAAATCCTTCGTTATGGATATCGCCCCAGATATCCATGTAAAGGCTGAGGAGAAGTCTCTCTTTGAACTTGTAACTCTCCTTGTGGATAATGCGAACAAGTATTGTGATCCGGAAGGGACGGTTACTGTAAGACTTCGTCAGATTGGAAGAACGCGTAAAAGGGCTCGTTTAGAAGTGTCAAACACCTATAAAGAAGGTAAGGAAGTTGATTATAGTAAGTTTTTTGAGCGCTTTTATCGTATTGATGAGTCCCACAATAACAAAGAGCACAGTGGTTTTGGCATAGGTCTATCCATGGCGCAAAGCATGGTTAAATTATTTAAAGGGCGAATCTTTACCTCCTATAAAAATGACACCATCACCTTTACAGTTATCTTGTAAACATATTTTTTTAAAATATTTGACTAGGTGAAAATCCTAATTTATGATAAAATAGTAAGGATGAAGATTTAGTGTTCGCTTTGTCATAAAGAGACCATTTGTCAATCTGGAAAGAGATTTATCCTCTTCTTAATACGATGGTCATTTACGGATTAGGGATGATAAATCTGAGCCAAGAATAAAATCAGAAAAACAACATAGTTAATAGGGAGAAATCATGGTAGAACCAAAATACAAACGTGTCCTCATTAAACTTTCAGGTGAAGCTTTGGCTGGTGAGCGTGGTGTTGGGATTGATCTTCCAACCGTACAGACAATGGCTAAAGAAATAGCTGAAGTCGCAGAATCGGGTGTTCAAATTGCTTTGGTTATCGGTGGTGGTAACCTTTGGCGTGGCGAACCTGCAGCTGAAGCAGGAATGGATCGTGTTCAAGCAGACTATACGGGAATGCTTGGTACAGTTATGAATGCCCTTGTTATGGCTGACAGTTTGAAACAATTGGGTGTCGATACACGTGTTCAAACAGCGATTGATATGAAATCTGTGGCAGAGCCTTATATTCGTGGCCGTGCCCTTCGTCACCTTGAAAAAGGGCGTATTGTTATCTTTGCAGCTGGTATTGGTTCACCATACTTTTCAACAGATACAACGGCAGCTCTTCGTGCCGCTGAAATCGAAGCCGATGCTATCCTTATGGCTAAAAATGGTGTTGATGGTGTCTACAACGATGACCCTCGTAAAAACGCTGATGCTGTCAAATTTGACGAATTGACACACGTAGAAGTTATCAAACGTGGTTTGAAAATTATGGATGCCACAGCTTCTACCCTTTCAATGGATAATGACATTGACCTTGTTGTCTTTAATATGAACGAACCAGGAAATATCAAACGTGTTATTTTTGGTGAACACATTGGGACAACCGTATCTAACAAAGCAGAATTACATAAATAAGAAAGAGAGAACTCATGACAAACGCAATTATTGAAAAAGCAAAAGAACGTTTTGCCCACTCACACGAGTCATTGGCCCGTGAATTCGGAGCTATCCGTGCAGGTCGTGCCAATGCATCACTTCTTGACCGCATCACTGTGGAATACTATGGTGCTCCAACACCACTTAACCAATTGGCTTCAATCACTGTTCCTGAAGCACGTGTTCTTTTGATTTCACCATTTGATAAAGGATCAATCGCTGATATCGAACGTGCCATTAATGAATCTGACCTTGGCATCAACCCAGCTAACGATGGCTCTGTAGTCCGCTTGGTTATCCCAGCACTTACAGAAGAAACTCGTAAAGAGTTAGCCAAAGAAGTGAAAAAAGTCGGCGAAAATGCTAAAATCGCTATCCGTAACATCCGTCGTGATGCAATGGATGAAGCTAAAAAGCAAGAAAAAGACAAAGAAATCACAGAAGATCAATTGAAAGCTTTGGAAAAAGATATCCAAAAAGCAACTGATGACGCTGTTAAGAAGATTGACAGCATGACAGCAGAAAAGGAAAAAGAACTTCTTACTGTTTAATCAATAGAAAAATAAGGAGAGTGGGACAGAAGCAAAAGAGCATGGACTATGTTAGCTTCCTTGTCCGACTCTCTTTTTAGAGGAAAAAAGATGAATACATTACTTGGAACGATCATTATTGCCCTAGTAACTGATGAAAATGATAAATTTTACTTTGTACAAAAGGACGGTGTGACTTTTGCCTTGTCTAAAGATGAGGGAGAACACGCCATTGGTGACATGGTGACAGGCTTCGCCTATACAGATAGTAAGCAAAAATCACGTCTGACTCAAAAGGAAATCAAGGCAACTCGCGATTCTTATGATTGGGGAGAGGTCACTGAAGTCCGCAAAGATTTAGGTGTCTTTGTAGACGTAGGAATTCCAGATAAGGAGATTGTTGTCTCTCTCGATGTTTTGCCAGAACTCAAAGAGCTTTGGCCTAAGAAGGGGGATAAACTCTACATCAAACTCGATGTTGACAAAAAAGACCGTATTTGGGGACTTCCTGCCGAACCTGAGGTCTTTCAACGCATGGCTGGACCTGCTTACGATAATATGCAAAACCAAAAATGGCCAGCCATTGCCTACCGTCTTAAACTGTCAGGAACCTTTGTCTATCTGCCAGAGAATAACATGCTTGGCTTTATTCATCCATCAGAACGTTATGCTGAGCCGCGCTTGGGTCAAGTCCTTGAAGCGCGCGTGATTGGTTTCAGAGAAGTTGACCGCACCCTTAACCTTTCTCTTAAACCACGTTCTTTTGAAATGCTCGAAAATGATGCTCAGATGATTTTGACCTATTTAGAGAGCAATGGTGGCTTTATGACTCTTAATGATAAATCATCACCAGCAGATATCAAGGCGACCTTTGGTATTTCTAAAGGACAATTCAAAAAAGCTTTGGGTGGTCTGATGAAGGCAAAAAAAATCAAACAAGATCAGTTTGGAACAGAATTAATCGGTTAGGAGAAGGCATGAGAAAATCCTTTTATACTTGGCTGATGACTCAACGTAATCCAAAATCAAATGAACCAGTGGCAATCTTAGCCGATTTGGCTTTTGAAGATTCAACCTTTCCTAAGCATACCGATGATTTTGAAGAAGTTAGTCGTTACTTGGAAGATCAGGCTAGTTTCTCTTTCAATCTAGGCCAGTTTGACCAGATTTGGGAAGACTATCTAGCACATTGATAGGGATAAGGTTTTACCATAGGTGTAATCGTTTTTTACAATTTTTATAAAGCGGTTAGCATTTGAATTGGGATGAATTGTTACATGTTTTTACAAATATCTCAGATGTTTTTCAATAAATTAGGCTTGTTACAACTAGTTAGTAATTGCTTTAAAGAGCAGTAAGTCACAACTTTTTTGATGGAAAGTGTGGTATTATTGTAGATATTAAAATTGTTAAAAAGGGATGAATTATAGATGTTATCAAAATCTAAAACTACAAAGGCACTTCTTTACTCGACTGCAGCACTTTCACTTTTTGCTGCTAGCCACGTACATGCCGATGAAGCTTCTAACTGGACAGCACGTTCAGTAGATCAAATCAAGGCAGATATCTCTGTAAATGATAATCAACAAACTTACACTGTTCAATATGGTGATACTTTAGGTAGTATTGCTGAAGCGATGGGAATCGATGTGAATGTTTTGGCTAACATCAATCAAATTACAAACATTGATTTGATTTACCCTGGAACAGTCTTGACAGCAACTTACAATTCTGATAATCAAGCAGTCTCTGTTAAAGTTGAAACTCCAGCTTCAGAAACATCAACCACACCTGTAGTTGCAGAAGCTAATTTGACAACTAACGAAGTGACTGTAAATGGTCAATCTGTAGTTGTAGCGGACTTGACAGCTCCAGTTGAAACAGTAAGCACAACAGCTACTCAAGTACCTGCTACAGAAGCATCAACTCAAGCTGTTTCAGAAGTAACAGAAGCTATCGCATCAGTATCAGAAGCACCAGCATACGCAGAAACTGAACAACCAGTTGCTGATGCTATTGATCATGTAACTGCGTCAGCAGAAACTACTCCAGCTGCTGAAACACCAGCACAACCTGAAGTAAAAGAAGAAGCTCCAGCAGCAACGTCAGAAGCGTCTTCAGAAGCACCAGCAACTTCAGAGGCACCAGCAGAACAGCCAGTTGCAGAGCCAGCAGCAACATCAGAAGCTGCCTCAGAAGCACCAGCAGCTTCAGAGGCGCCAGCAGAACAGCCAGTGGTAGAACCAGCAGCAACATCAGAAGTAGCATCAGAAGCACCAGCGGCTTCAGAGGCACCAGCAGCACAACCTGCATCAACAAATACACTTCCAACGGATCCACACCTTCAACCACAAGCTGAAGCTTTCCGTCAAGATGTAGCAGCAAAATTTGGTCTTACTGATATCGGTGGTTACCGTGAAGGTGACCCACAAGACCATGGTAAAGGACTTGCCGTTGACGTTATGGTACCAGTTGGTTCAGAAGTTGGTAATCAGGTTGCACAATATGCTGTAGACAATATCGCAAATGCAGGTATCTCATATGTCATCTACAGACAAAAATTCTATGCACCAGTAAACAACATCTACGGACCAGCCAATACTTGGAACCAAATGCCTGATCGTGGTAGCGTTACTGAAAACCACTATGACCACGTTCACGTATCATTCAATGCATAATTAAGAATTACAAAAAGTCACGCCTGGCGTGATTTTTTTGATATAATGGAGAAAAATACGAAAGAAAGAGGAACTCTATTTGCAAGAGTATTCTGTTGAAATTACCCTAAACCACCCAGATGACGTCTTGTCGCTTTTCGGGACTAATGAACGACATTTAAAACTCATTGAAGAAAACCTAAATATTATTATCCATGCCCGAACAGAGCGTGTGCAAGTCCTTGGGGATGACGAAGAAAGTGTCGAATTGGCCCGCTTGACCATTCAAGCCCTCCTTGTTTTAGTGGAGCGTGGGATGCTAGTCAACACTTCAGATGTTGTCACGGCCTTAACCATGGCTCAAGATGGTTCGATTGATAAGTTTGTTGCTTTATATGAAGAAGAGATTATCAAGGACAACAGTGGTAAGCCTATTCGAGTTAAGACCCTAGGGCAAAAGGTTTATGTTGATAGCATTAAAAGCCATGATGTGGTCTTTGGGATTGGTCCAGCTGGTACAGGTAAAACCTTTTTAGCGGTCACTCTTGCAGTAACAGCTCTTAAACGTGGCCAGGTGAAACGTATTGTTCTAACACGTCCGGCTGTTGAGGCAGGTGAAAGTCTTGGTTTTTTGCCTGGTGATCTCAAGGAAAAGGTAGATCCTTACCTTCGTCCCGTCTATGATGCTCTTTATCAAATTCTTGGTAAAGAGCAAACGACTCGTCTTATGGAACGTGAAATTATTGAAATTGCGCCACTCGCCTATATGCGTGGTCGTACTCTTGAAGATGCCTTTGTTATCCTTGATGAAGCGCAAAACACAACCATCATGCAGATGAAGATGTTCTTAACGCGTCTTGGCTTTAATTCTAAGATGATTGTCAATGGAGATATGAGCCAGATTGACCTTCCACGTCGTGTAAAGTCAGGTCTTATTGATGCTATGGAAAAACTAAAAGGAATCAAGGCCATTGATTTTGTTCATTTCACTGCTAGTGATGTCGTCCGTCACCCAGTTGTTGCTGACATCATTAATGCTTATGAAAAAGATGCACCTAAAGTTGACTTTGAGGCGAAACCAGAGCAATCTAATGAGGTTGAAGAAGCATCAGGATTGACCGAATACCCAGTCATTGGTGTTGAGGATGTTAAAAAGTAAATAGATGAAAAGAGGTTTGAGAGTAAGTGTTTTCTACCTCTTTTTTTCTTTTCTAGTCCAGTAACAGATTTTCTCTCTATTTTTGGTAAAATAGTACTAAAGAGTAGGCTAATATGGGGGAAAGATTTTGAAAGTATCAAGAGAGCTATATTCCAGATGGTGCCTAGCAGATGGTAAAAGACGAAGCTACTTAGGCATATTCAAATGAATTGGTAAATTTGACTTAGTGGAGAGAAAATAATGATAACTTGTATAAAGATTTTCTAGTTGTTGAGAACATGAAATGTCAATTTTATTATCTTTCTTATAGGGATGGGGAACCTTTTGTTTTACTATTTGAGCATGACGAAAAGCTACCACAGACTTTTGACCCCCATACAGGAACTTTGAAACAGGATTCAACAGTCTCTGAATATAAAGCCTTAGTGATTTCTCATATTGATAAGCTTTCTAAAAAGGGAGAGGAGTATTCAAGAGTAAAAGAAGTATCTGTCCGAAGGTGTGTGGATGGTTATAAAAAAATGTTGACGCAAAAACGAACTTATGAAAATCGTCCCAATGCTATCGTTCTGATTGTTTATGCTAATGATGGACATATTGAGTCGCGTAGAACTTTTAAACGATTGACTTCAGAGGAAGTTAAAGGGCTCATAAGTGGTTATGAGTGGGATTATAAGTATGCCTTGGAGTATCATAAGGACTGAGATCAATATGGAAATTATCTCATCTGGCGCTGATAAGTAAACCGACCAAGCAGTTTTTTTTATTATGGAGAATAATGTCCTAAAGATTTATTAAAGAAACTTACAGTCTTTATGATAATTGTCAAATACTATTTGGCCATTTATTTTAGTACAATAGAATAGTAGACCAATAAAAAAGGAGATTATTATGAACCAGCAAGAGTGGATTGAGTACTTTGAATTAGTCAACGGTCGTAAACCAACTCCGGCAGAGTTATCTCAAGCTCAAGCAACAGGCGAGTTTATCCTTGAGCGACCTAACGTTTTAAGCTCAAATGGACAAGTGAGGGAGCAAAGACCGATTAAGCCAGCTGAACCTGTGATTGCTATGACACAACAGCCTCAGTTTGCCCAAACAGCAGCAACTTTCCAACAAGTAGTTCCCCCTAAAAAAGGTATGTCTAAGAAAACTAAGATTATTTTGGCATCGTTCTTAGGATCCTTGGTAGCGATTTTACTTATCGTTGGTGGCTACTCACTATGGCGTTACCAATCAGGTAAGATTGCGGATGGAACATACGAGGTAGTAGCCTATTCTTATCGTGATGATGATAAAGACAAGATGGTTGATGGCATAGATGAATACAAGGACGAAGATTTGGATTTGCAGTCTTTTGTGGTTGTAAAGAATAATCAATCTAGAACCTACAATTTAGTAGAGGGTGACAATAAATCATATGTTAGTTTGATGGACTATGAGATAGATATTCCTCAGATATTTGATCCGTGGAATAAAACACAAAGTCAAGCTTTAAATGCGGACCAAGTCGAAGATGTCACAAAAGACTTCATGAAAAAGATGAGAAAAGACTATTCGTTCTATACCAAAGAGGCAGCTGACAAAGTCGTTAAAAAAACAACAAGAGAATATAAAGATACCTTGAGGGAAAAACGTACTTATGTCAAACATGGTGATGAATACACTCTGACTACTTATGATAAAAAAGGGAAGCTTGAGTCACGTATTACCTTTAAACGTCTAAGTAAATCTGATACAGACAAACGTTGGAATGATTATGAAGACGCTGTCAAGGATTATAAGAAAGAGCTGAAGTCTTATAGTGATCAATATGATAACTACAAGGATTACTTTGATTATGGTTATGGCTATAGTGACGACTATGGTAGCGATTCAAAATCAAGCTCTAGTGGTAGCAGTAGCAGTAAAAAGAGCGTTGATAGAATTTAACATTCATAAGTCTAATAAAGCAGTATCAGGCCTAAAGTCAGGTACTGTTTTTTCTTTTTATGAAAATGGTCAAATAGATTTTTGGCATTTTTCTGCTAAAATAGGAGTATCAATGAAAAAAGGGACTTTTATGAACGAAACAGAGTGGTTAAATTATTTCGAAACAATCAATAATTGCAAACTAACCGAAGAAGAAATTCAACAATCCAAAGCGAACGGCGAATTTATAGCCTCAGAGCCTGTGGCAGAGAATAGTCAGCCACAAGTTTAGATGAGTGAGCCGGTAACTGAATAAGTGACACCAGTTGTGGCATCTAAAAAAGTCTATATTAAGACTTATAAGGAATTTCTTAAAGAGACGGTTCACTATAAGGTTAATGCCGATAAAATCAATGTCCTTACCTATGATAAAAAAGGCAAACTTTCAGAAGAAAAAGTCTTTAAAGGTCTAACAAAAGAAGAGAAAAAACTGGATTACGACTATGAGCGTGATGATAGGGACGATAAAAAACTTTCATTTCTAGGTGAATATTAAAAGATCAAAAATCAGCTAGTCTGGTTTTTTTAGTGTTTAAAACGTGCTATAATAAGATGTTATATCATCAGTGTTAGCCCATTTGTTAACACATGAAAGGAAATTAAAATGACAAAAACATTCTACATCACAACACCTATCTACTATCCATCTGGTAAATTGCATATTGGTTCTGCCTATACTACCATTGCCTGTGACGTCTTGGCACGTTACAAACGCATGATGAACTATGATGTCTTCTACCTTACTGGGCTTGATGAGCATGGCCAAAAGATTCAACAAAAGGCTGAAGAAACAGGAATCACACCACAAGAGTATGTGGATGGTATGGCTGTTGGTGTTAAGGACCTCTGGCAACTTTTGGATATCTCATACGATAAATTCATCCGTACGACTGATGATTACCATGAAAAAGTTGTTGCTCAAGTTTTCGAGCGTCTCTTGGAACAAGGGGATATCTACCTTGGTGAATATTCAGGTTGGTACTCAGTGTCAGATGAAGAATTTTTCACCGAAAGTCAGTTGGCAGAAGTTTACCGCGATGAGCAAGGCAATGTCATTGGTGGTATGGCTCCATCAGGACATGAAGTGGAGCTAGTTTCTGAAGAATCCTATTTCTTTAAACTTAGCAACTACGCAGACCGTTTGACTGCCTTCTTTAAAGAACACCCAGAATTTATCCAACCTGCTGGTCGTATGAATGAAATGCTTAAAAACTTCATCGAGCCAGGCTTGGAAGACTTGGCGGTATCACGTACAACCTTCACTTGGGGAGTTAAAGTACCATCAGATCCAAAGCATGTTGTTTATGTGTGGATTGATGCCCTTATCAACTATATTACCGCCCTCGGTTATGGGCAGGATGAGCATGGTAATTTTGACCTTTTCTGGCAAAATGATGAAAACCATGAAATCATCCACATGATTGGTAAGGATATCCTTCGTTTCCACTCAATCTACTGGCCAATCATCTTGATGGCACTTGATTTACCATTACCTACACGTCTTGTTGCTCATGGTTGGTTTGTCATGAAAGACGGTAAGATGTCCAAGTCTAAAGGAAACGTCATCTATCCAGAAATGTTGGTAGAGCGCTTCGGTCTTGATCCACTTCGTTACTACCTCATGCGTAGTCTTCCAGTTGGTTCAGATGGTACCTTCACACCAGAAGACTATGTGGCTCGCATCAACTATGAGTTGGCTAATGATCTAGGAAACCTCCTCAACCGTACAGTTGCTATGATTAACAAGTATTTCGGTGGTCAAGTGCCTGTCTATGTTGAGAATGTTACAGACTTTGATGCTGATTTGGCTAAGGTTGTGGCTGAAAATATTGAAGAGTTCCACAAACAAATGAATGCTGTAGATTTCCCACGTGCCTTGGATGCCGTTTGGAACATCATTTCACGTACCAATAAGTATATTGATGAAACAGCTCCTTGGGTCCTTGCCAAAGAAGATGGTGACAAGGAACAATTGGCAGCAGTGATGGCTCACTTGGCGGCTAGCCTTCGTGTGGTAGCTCACCTCGTCCAACCATTCATGATGACCACTTCAAATGCCATCATGGAACAGCTCGGATTGCCAGTGGTATTTGACCTTGAAAATCTTGAACTTTCAGGTTTCCCAGAAAATGTTACAGTTATTCCAAAAGGAACTCCAATCTTCCCACGTCTTGACATGGACGAAGAAATTGCCTACATCCAATCTCAAATGAACGCAGGCAAACCACAAGAAAAAGAATGGAACCCCGAAGAAGTCGAACTTAAATCTGAAAAAGACCAAATCAAATTTGAAGACTTTGACAAGGTTGAAATCCGTGTTGCTGAAGTTAAAGAAGTCGAAAAAGTGGAAGGTTCAGACAAATTACTTCGCTTCCGTCTTGATGCTGGCGATGGTGAAGACCGTCAAATCCTCTCAGGTATCGCTAAATTCTATCCAAACGAACAAGAATTGGTCGGTAAGAAACTTCAAGTTGTGGCGAACCTCAAACCACGTAAGATGATGAAGAAATATGTCAGCCAAGGTATGATTCTTTCTGCTGAACATGACGGTAAACTCACTGTCTTGACAGTAGATCCATCTGTTCCAAACGGAAGTGTGATTGGGTAACAGTAATTCTGTTTTATAGTATTTCCTTAAGTGGGAGTGGGAAAACGAATTGATTTTGAATGATAAGTCTTCTGTTCCTTTCCTTATTTTGATTTCGCCGTATCCCCCTACTCACCTAAGAGTAATCAAAACAAGATATTTTTAACATTAAAACGAGTTCAGTCGAACTCGTTTTTTTATGCACTATATTTCAATAAATGTTTAATCTGTTCTACGCTTCCATCAGGTCCATAGGTATTAGGGGATCTGTCTAGTTTACTAATAGCATCAAGGTCTCCTTAGTGGTGGGGTAGTAAGCTATCTCGGATTTCTTCGATAAATGCTTGAATAATTGTAGATTGTTTTTGTTTATTGTTGGTTACAAAACCCAAAGTGTGCTTGGGACTATCCTTAAGTGGGATTAGGACAATCTGGTCCTTGATAAAACTGTTGACAATACCAAGGCCAGAAGCATAACTATCAGAGGAACATAGCAGATTCATGACACTGCCTCGGTCATTACTGTAGATAACTTGCTGGTCAGGCAGGACCTCCAGCGGATCCTCGTCGAAATGAATTCCAGAGCTTTCCTGACGAAAACGGACTTGTGGATATCCCTCTAAATCCTTGAGATTTAGAGATTTTTTCTTGGCTAAGGGATGTTGACGTCCCAAGAAAATCTTGGTTTCAAAGTCTCCAAGTGGGGTGAAAGTCAAATCCATGTGTTTGAAACTGCGCTCTAGGATGTGGACATTGTCTTCATCAAGGTAAATAATCCCCAAGTCACTTTCGAAACTCTCTACGCTCTTGAGAATCTTTCTAGTTGTTGTTTCAATTAATTGAAATTCTTGATAATCACTACGAAAGCGTTTGGCAATATGAGCCATAGGAAGTGACAAAAAATCATAGTGGTGACTGGCAATAGTGAACGATTTCTTAAAGGACTTGCGATAGCGTCCTTCTAGTAGATCCAGCTCTCCAAGGATACGTTTGGCGTATTTGAGAAAATCATGGCCATCATCAGTCAGTTTGGCTCCCGTATTGGAGCGCTCAAAGAGTAGAACTCCCAGTTCTTCCTCTAAATCACGAATGGATGCTGAAAGATTGGGTTGTGTCAAAAAGAGCTTCTTAGCAGCCTTACTAAATGAGCCTGTTTCAGAGATAGTCTGAACATAGCGACATTGTTGAAAATTCATAAGCATCCCCTTTTTAAAATATGATTGTGACCTATATTATAACAAAATGAGAAGTCTAATATCAGTAAAATCCTGATAGGAATAGATGAAGATCTGATATGAAATTTTTATAAAGTCAGGTCTTATAGGAGTACTGATGGAATGCTGTATAAAGTGTCAGTTGCTAAGACGTCTAATGGCTTCCAATTTTTTAGGTCGAATGAGGAAGAGTACTATGGTAATCAGTAGTAACCAGAGAATGAAATACCAGATACTTGTAGCTGGAGTAGCCTGTGTCGCTTGTGACAGAAGAAAACTAGTAAAAATAACCCCAAAGTGCAGAACAATAGTCCATCAGAGGCTGACAGTACGTAGGTGAATAGTGACAAAGAATATACCGATAGCCGAGGCAGAGTAGACTTGAACCAGGGTTGCGTCTAGAGGTTGGTGGGTGAGATTTTCTAGACGAGCCAATCATAAGGATGATAAGAAGACGCCTTCTAAAACATGTTTTGAAGATCTAACACCATTTTGGAAGGCGAGTTTACGGAGGAGTCCATAGAGACTACTTTTTTTAATGGAGAGGGAAAGAATATAAAGCAGTCCTGTAAATAGATCTATCAGAAGATGGACTAACCTTTTTTGATAGGTGGTATGTTTTGAGAGTGGCTATTTTAGCTGCTACTCTTCTAGAAAATAGTATTTTGTACGCAGTGTGACGTTTTGCACAAAAAGCGAGAGTGAAAGCTTTATTAGATTAACTGACTATTAATCTCGGGATACTTTGAATCTAGAGACCATTTTGGATCAACACGGTTTTGTATTTGTTGGTATTGAACTGTACCTAGGGAAATGGTGGTTCAATGTTAGTAAATAAGGATTTTGGATGGTAATTATCCAAATCTAAAAATTGTTTTATCTTGTTATTGACTAAAGGAAGTAAGTCCTTGATGAGAGTTAGGAACTAGAGGGTAAGAAACATATTGGGATGGTGTTTCAGAGACGGAATTTGACTAGGTGTTTGTGAGAGCATCTGTCTATGCTACATTGACTATTTTCAATGGTTGTATGGGATAGAGACTGTTTTTGGCTTTTAATTTCAGGGTGGATTGGGGGATTTTTCCTGAGAAATCGAGATTGTTGAAAAGAGATCAAAGGATTGAGCGTCACTTGGATCCCAAGGTAAGCAATACACCTATAAACCTAAGTTTCCATACAGCAGGGAGCAAGTTTCAGTTTAAATGGGGGAAGAATCTAGAGTAATCTAGATGTTTTTTTATTTTGTGAATTCTTTTACGAATAAGTAAGAGAGTGCACGAAGGAGAGAGTTATGTTAATTGCAAAAAATCAGGAGGGAAACCTCGTTTCAGCTCTAGAAACCAGTTTGCAACGTAAAGAACCCTATAGCTGTCCTGGTTGCCAGGGAGTTGTCCTATTGAGGCATGGCCAGGTAATGTGTCCACATTTTGCTCACAAGTCTTTGCAAGATTGTCAGTTCTTCTCAGAGAATGAATCGGCCCAACATTTATCCCTAAAAGCCACTTTGTATCAATCCCTGGACAATCATGGTGAAAGAGTTTGTATTGAAAAGGTTCTGCCTGAGTTAGGCCAGATTGCGGATTTATTCGTTGGAGATTCCTTAGCCTTGGAAATCCAGTGTTCTCGGTTATCACAGCAACGTTTGAGAGAGAGGACATGTGCCTATCACCAAGCAGGTTACGAAGTGCGTTGGCTTTTGGGTGAGGAACTCTGGTTGAATGGTCGTTTAACAGATTTACAGCGGGACTTTCTCTATTTTACGGCCAAGATAGGATTTCACCTGTGGGAGCTTGATTGGAAGCGAGAGGAAATTAGACTTAAGTATCTCATCTATGAGGATATTTTTGGGAAAGTCTATTATTTAACTAAGGTCTGGCCGTTAACCGGAAATCTCATGACAGTTCTACGTTTTCCTTATCAAGCAGAGAAGGGTGAGACCTATAAAGTTACTCAGCGAAAGAAGGTCTCACATGTGATTCAACGAGAATTAATGGGGAAAAATCCAAGGTGGCTGAGAAGGCAGGAAGAAGCCTATCTTAAGGGAATGAATTTGTTATGTCTATCTGATCAGGATTTTTTTCCACAAGTGAGATTTCCTGAATCTAAGCAAGGGTTTGTCCAAATTAGATTATCTATTGATGGTTTTGAAAAGCTTTTCATGCAATATTATCGAAAAAGGCATTTTTCTTACAAGCAAACCCTCTACCCTCCCACCTTTTATGCTAAAATAGTAAAGAATAGACACAATTAAGGAGAATATTATGTCAGACAATCGTACTCATTTAGACGAGAAATACACATGGGATTTGACGACCATTTTTACGACAGATGCAGATTGGGAAATTGAATATGAAAGCACTGCTCAGGATTTGAAGAAGGCTAGTGCTTATGCAGGTCATCTCTTGGATTCTGCTAAGAACTTGCTTGAGGCAACAGAACTTTATATGAGCCTTATGCGTCGTTTGGAGAAAATCTATGTCTATGCGTCAATGAAAAATGACCAAGACACAACAGTAGGGCTTTACCAAGAGTACCAAGCTAAGGCCTCAAACCTTTACTCACAGTTAAGTGAGGCTTTTGCTTACTTTGAGCCTGAATTTATGGCCTTGGATGATAAGAAATTAGCTGAATTTAAAGAACACGAGCCAGGTCTTGGGCTTTATGACCACTATTTCGAACGTCTTTTGGCAAACAAGGACCACGTTCTTTCTCAAGAAGCAGAAGAACTCTTGGCAGCAGCTAGTGATATTTTCAATGGTCCAACGAATACCTTCAACGTCTTGGATAATGCTGATATCCTCTTCCCATGGGTATCAGATGGTCAAGGGGATGTGGTTGAGTTGACACATGGTAACTTTATCACCCTCATGGAATCTAAGGACCGTGACATTCGTAAGGGAGCTTATGAAGCGATGTACGGTACTTATGAGCAGTTCCAACATACCTATGCACAAACACTCCAAGGTGTTGTTAAGGTTCACAATTACCAAGCCAAAGTTCGGTACTATAATTCGGCACGTCATGCAGCACTTGCGGCTAACTTTATTCCAGAAAGTGTTTATGACTCTCTCTTGGAATCAGTGAACAAGCATTTGCCACTTTTGCACCGTTACCTTGATTTGCGTAAGAAGGTCTTGGGACTTGACAAGCTTAAGATGTATGACGTCTATACACCACTTTCTGAGACTGAAACTGCTCTTACTTATGAAGAATCCCTCAAGAAAGCAGAAGAAGTCTTGGCAATCTTTGGTGAGGAGTATAGTAAAGGGGTTCATGCAGCCTTTACGGAACGTTGGATTGATGTTCACCCTAACAAAGGGAAACGTTCAGGTGCCTACTCGGGTGGTGCCTATGATACGAATGCTTTCATGCTTTTGAACTGGCAAGACACTTTGGACAATCTCTTTACCTTGGTTCACGAGACTGGCCACAGTTTGCATTCAACTTTCACACGTCAGACTCAACCATATGTTTACGGAGATTACCCAATCTTCTTGGCGGAAATTGCGTCTACAACCAATGAAAATATCTTGACAGAAACGCTGCTTAAAGAGGTTAAAGATGACAAGACACGTTTTGCTATTCTTAATCACTATTTGGATGGTTTCAAGGGAACTGTCTTCCGTCAAACACAATTTGCTGAGTTTGAACATGCTATCCATGAGGCAGATGCATCTGGTCAAATCTTGACAGCGGACTTCATGAATAAGCTTTACGCAGACCTCAATGAGAAATACTATAACCTCAAAGCTGAAGATAACTACGAAATTCAGTTTGAGTGGGAACGTATTCCGCATTTCTACATGAATTACTATGTCTACCAATACGCTACAGGGTTTGCGGCAGCAAGCTACTTGGCTGAAAAAATTGTTCACGGTACTGAAGAAGATAAAGAAGCCTACCTTACTTACCTTAAGGCGGGAAGCTCAGACTATCCTTTGGAAGTCATCAAGAAAGCTGGTGTCGATATGACCAATACCGACTACTTGGATGCTGCCTTCAAAGTTTTTGAAGACCGTCTCGTTGAATTGGAAGCCTTGGTTGAAAAAGGTGTTCACCTTTCTTAAAAAGAAGTCACTATAAGAGAGAATCGTTCTGAATCAGGATGATTCTTTTTATGTCTAAAAACGAACGTTTACTAGATTGCAAGTTTTGATTGCTATGGAAAAATTGCTAATGAGCATATTTATAGCCCATGGTTTATATTCATGATAGACTAAAAACCTAACGTTTTATGTTTTATAAGTGGAAAATGTTCAGAAATAGAAAGTAGGTTTTTGTGAAAACAACCAATCGTTATCTTGTAGCAACGTGTGGTATCTTACTCCATCTCATGTTGGGGTCTACCTATGCTTGGAGTATCTATCGTAATCCTATTATGGCTCAGACTGGCTGGGATCAATCTTCAGTTTCTTTTGCCTTTTCATTGGCTATCTTTTGTCTAGGGCTTTCTGCAGCTTTTATGGGACGTTTGGTTGAAAAATTTGGTCCGAGAGTGACTGGAAGTATGTCGGCTGTTCTCTATGCTGGGGGGAATATTCTGACAGGAGTTGCCATTGCTCATGGAGAGCTGTGGATGCTTTATCTTGGTTATGGTATTCTTGGTGGTCTAGGACTGGGTGTAGGTTATATTACGCCTGTTTCAACTATTATTAAGTGGTTTCCTGATAAGCGTGGCCTTGCGACTGGCCTTGCCATTATGGGCTTTGGCTTTGCCTCGCTGCTAACCAGTCCTATTGCTCAATATCTGATTCAGGCACGTGGTGTTGAGCAGACCTTTTATATCTTGGGAGTCGTTTATTTTGTTGTTATGCTTTTTGTTTCACAATTCATTAAACGACCAAGTGTAGAGGAAGCACAACTGTTGGCTGACAAGAGTCCAAACCGTCAAGCTGCTGATTTGAGCAAGGGAGTTACGGCTAATGAGGCTCTGAAATCGTCAACTTTTTACTGGTTATGGCTTATCTTGTTTATCAATATTTCATGTGGCTTAGCCCTTGTCTCTGCTATTTCTCCAATGGCTCAAGATATGGTTGGGATGTCAGCGGAATCAGCGGCAGTTGTTGTAGGTATTATGGGAATCTTTAATGGTTTTGGTCGCCTTCTGTGGGCAGGCTTGTCGGATTATATTGGACGTCCGAAGACTTTTATTCTCCTCTTTGTAGTTAATATCGTTATGGCCATCCTCCTAATTGTCCTGCAAGTTCCACTTGTCTTTGTGGTTGCGATGGCTGTTCTGATGACTTGCTACGGCGCAGGATTCTCCTTGATTCCACCATACCTTAGCGATATCTTTGGGGCAAAGGAGTTGGCTAGCCTTCATGGTTATATTTTGACTGCCTGGGCGATGGCAGCCTTAGTGGGGCCAATGCTCTTATCCGTAACCTACGAATTGACAAAATCCTACCAGATGACCTTGCTTGTTTTCATCGCTCTTTACGTGGTAGCTTTGGGCATTTCTTATCTCTTGAAAAAGAGGTGGTTACGTCAAGTGGCTTAATGATGACGATTTAATTTATAGAATAGATAAGAAAAATCTCTAGCACTCGCTAGGGATTTTTTATATAATAAAACACATGGTTAAATCATATAGTAAAAACGCAAATCACAACATGCGACGTCCTGTAGTCAACAAGGATATCGTGGACTACATGCGAACGCATCTTCAGGAAAATAAAGGGCATTTGGCTGAGCTGGAGGCCTTTGCTCGTAAGGAAAATATTCCAATTATTCAGCACGAAGTTGTTGCTTATTTCCGATTTTTGTTACAGACCTTACAGCCTAAGAAAATCCTTGAGGTAGGAACGGCTATTGGTTTTTCAGCTCTTCTTATGGCTGAGTACGCCCCTGATGCTCAGATTACGACGGTTGATCGTAATGAAGAAATGATTGGCTTTGCCAAGGAAAATCTAGCCAAGTATGACAGTCGCAAACAAATTACCTTGGTGGAAGGAGATGCTGCTGAGGTATTGCAAGACTTAGACACAGATTATGATTTTGTCTTTATGGACTCAGCCAAGTCTAAATATATCGTCTTTCTACCTGAAATCTTAAAACGTCTTAAGGTTGGTGGGGTCATCGTCTTTGATGATATTTTCCAAGGGGGGGATATTGCCAAAGACATCATGGAGGTTCGTCGTGGTCAGCGGACGATCTATCGTGGCTTGCATCGCCTTTTTGATGCGACCTTAGATAACCCGGGTTTGACTGCTAGTTTGGTACCTATGAGTGACGGGCTTCTTATGCTTCGGAAAAATTCTGAAAATATTATCTTGCCAGATTAAGCATTATTTAAGTAAGTGTGGTATAATAACAAAGATATTGACAATTTAAGGAGTAGATAGAATGGCTAAAGAAAATGAAAATCTTGAGTCGACAGAAGAAACTGTTGAAGAGGTTGTAGCAGACAAAGACGCAGAACAAGAGCATCTTGATCGCCAAAAAGAAGAAGAGGAAAGCATCGCCCTCGCTAGTGAAAAAGCGAAAGAAAAAGCTAAACGTGCTAAAACGAAAAAGACACGTGATGCTGGTAAACCAAGTTCAGGTGGCCGCTTCCTCGGAGGTCTTGCCCTTGTAGCTGTTTCAGCCCTTGTTGGTGCTGGTGCTATGTATGTTTCTCTGGGGAACAAAACGACTGAAGAAACAACCTTGGTATCTATGAAAGGTGATACTGTTACTGTTGGGGATGTCTTTGATTCACTTAAAGGTAGCAACCAAACACAACAAAGTGTTTTGAGTGCAACGTTGCAAAAGGCTCTTGAAAAAGAATACGGTAGCAAGGTCAGCAAAGAAGATGTTGACAAAGCCTATAAAAAATCTTTAGAACAATACGGAGACCAATTCTCACAAGTGCTTGCAGCCTATGGTCAAACAGAAGAGTCATACCGCACTCAAATCCGCACACAAAAATTGGTTGAGTACGCTGTTAACCAAGCTGCACAAAAAGATTTGACGGAAGCAAATTACAAGGCTGCCTATGATAACTACACACCAAATACAGAGGTGCAAGTAGTTTCAACTACTGATAAAGCAGTGGCAGATAAAGTAGACTCTGAAGCTAAAGCAGAAGGAGCAGACTTCTCACAAGTTGCTAAAGATAACAGCTTGGAAGTGACTTCTAAGACAGTTAACTCAGCTTCTCAAGACTTCCCAACAGATGTTTTGACAGCGGCCTTCAAACAAGATGCTAATGCCGTTTCTGACGTAGTGACTGTTTCAAACAGCTCAACTGGTGCTGCAACTTACTATATCGTCAAAACTGTTTCAAAATCTGAGAAAAATGCAGATTGGAAAAACTATAAGGATGATTTGACTAAGGTTATCATCAATGGTAAGAAAGCTGATACTAACTTCACTAACTCAGTAATTGCCAAGGTTCTTAAAAAATACAATGTTAAGGTTGTAGATAAAGCCTTTAGTGCAATTCTTGACCAGTATGCGACTGGTTCTGGAGCTTCATCAAGTTCAACATCAAGCTCTAGCAAATAAATCATAAGATAAAGTTGATAATGTTGTTATCAACTTGACCTAAGACCTAAAACACGTTAAAATGGAAAGTAACAAAGAGTTTTAATGTTAGGAAACTCTGAGTCTGCCCTTTGAGAAAGGTAATCATTGCTTCGGATACAGAAAAATGGCGGTTGCTGCGAGCCATGGACGGATGGGATTACTTGCTACTCAAAGTTTACAATTTAAGAAAAATAAGAATGACAAGGTCATTGAATGAAGGTGGTACCGCGGTTCACGTCGCCCTTCGTTTAGTGGTCTTGTCTTTTATTCTTTTAGTATTTTCTAAATGGTATAAATTAAGAAATAATTAGGGAGAAACAATGAAACAACTTACTTCAGCACAAATTCGTCAAATGTGGCTTGATTTCTGGAAATCAAAAGGTCACGCTGTTGAACCATCAGCTAACTTGGTTCCGGTTAACGATCCAACTCTTCTTTGGATTAACTCAGGGGTTGCCACTTTGAAAAAATATTTTGATGGCTCTGTGATTCCTGAAAATCCACGTATTACTAACTCACAAAAGGCTATCCGTACTAACGATATCGAAAACGTTGGTAAGACAGCTCGTCACCACACAATGTTTGAAATGCTTGGTAACTTCTCAGTTGGTGACTACTTCCGTGATGAAGCTATCGAATGGGGTTATGAGCTTTTGACAAGCCCAGAGTGGTTTGATTTTCCAAAAGACAAGCTTTACATGACTTACTATCCAGATGATAAAGATTCATACAACCGTTGGATTGCCTGCGGCGTTGAACCAAGTCATTTGATTCCAATTGAAGATAACTTCTGGGAAATCGGTGCTGGACCTTCAGGACCAGATACTGAAATCTTCTTTGACCGTGGCGAAGACTTTGACCCGGACAATATTGGTATTCGCTTGCTTGAAGAGGATATTGAAAACGACCGTTACATTGAAATTTGGAACATCGTTTTGTCACAATTCAATGCAGATCCAGCTGTTCCACGTTCAGAATACAAAGAACTTCCTAATAAAAACATTGATACGGGCGCAGGTCTTGAACGTCTTGTAGCCGTAATGCAAGGGGCTAAAACAAACTTTGAAACAGACCTCTTCATGCCTATCATTCGTGAAATCGAAAAAATGTCTGGTAAAACTTATGATCCAGATGGTGACACAATGAGCTTCAAGGTCATCGCTGACCACATTCGTTCATTGGCATTTGCCATCGGTGATGGTGCCCTTCCAGGTAATGAAGGTCGTGGTTATGTCCTTCGTCGTCTTCTCCGTCGTGCCGTAATGCACGGCCGTCGTCTCGGCATTTCTGATGCTTTCTTGTACAAACTTGTTCCAACTGTTGGTCAAATCATGGAAAGCTATTACCCAGAAGTTCTTGAGAAGAAAGACTTTATCGAAAAAATTGTTAAACGTGAAGAAGAAACCTTTGCACGTACCATCGATGCAGGTTCAAGTATGCTTGACGAGCTTCTTGCTAACCTTAAGAAATCTGGTAAAGGTACGCTTGAAGGTAAAGATATCTTTAAACTTTACGATACTTATGGATTCCCAGTGGAATTGACAGAAGAGTTGGCTGAGGATGAAGGCTTCAAGATTGACCATGAAGGTTTCAAAGCTGCCATGAAAGAACAACAAGAACGTGCGCGTGCTAGCGTGGTTAAAGGTGGTTCTATGGGTATGCAAAATGAAACCCTCGCCAACATCACTGAACCATCTGAGTTCTTGTATGAAGCGGAAACTGCTGAAAGCCATTTGAGCGTGATCGTTGCTGATGATGCTCGTCATGATAGTGTTAACTCTGGTCAAGCACTCCTTGTCTTTGAACAAACACCATTCTACGCTGAAATGGGTGGACAAGTAGCAGACCACGGTACTATCTCAGATGCAGCTGGTACAGTCGTTGCGCGTGTTGTTGACGTTCAACGTGCACCAAATGGACAAGCCCTTCACACTGTTGAAGTTGAAGGTGAACTTGTTGTAGGTGCTAACTACAAACTTGAAATTGACCACACACGTCGTCACCGTGTGATGAAAAACCACACAGCGACTCACCTCTTGCATGCTGCTCTTCATAATATCGTTGGTGATCACGCAGTTCAAGCCGGTTCTCTTAATGAACAAGAATTCTTGCGTTTCGACTTCACTCACTTTGAGGCTGTAACTCCAGAAGAATTGCGTGCTATCGAAGAACAAGTCAACGAAGAAATCTGGAAAGCAACTCCAGTAACAACTATTGAAACAGACATTGACACTGCTAAATCAATGGGAGCTATGGCCCTCTTCGGTGAAAAATATGGTAAGAATGTTCGTGTTGTTTCAATCGGTGATTACTCTGTTGAGCTTTGTGGTGGTACACACGTTGCCAACACTGCTGAAATCGGTATGTTCAAGATTGTCAAAGAAGAAGGTATCGGTTCAGGAACACGTCGTATCTTGGCAGTGACATCACGTGAAGCTTACCTTGCTTACCGTGAAGAAGAAGATGCCCTCAAAGCAATCGCAGCAACACTTAAGGCACCACAATTGAAAGAAGTACCTAACAAGGTTGCTAGTCTTCAAGAGCAGTTGCATGCCCTTCAAAAAGAAAATGCTGCACTTAAAGAAAAAGCAGCAGCAGCAGCAGCTGGTGATGTCTTCAAAGACGTTAAAGAAGCTAACGGTGTTCGTTATATTGCTAGCCAAGTGGAAGTTTCTGATGCAGGTGCCCTTCGTACCTTTGCTGACCAATGGAAACAAGCAGACTACTCTGACGTCCTTGTCCTTGCAGCTCACATTGGTGAAAAAGTTAATGTCCTTGTAGCAAGCAAATCTAAGGGTGTTCACGCAGGTAATGTTATCAAGGTCCTTGCACCAATCGTATCAGGTCGTGGTGGTGGTAAACCAGATATGGCCATGGCCGGTGGTAGCGATGCTAACGGTATCCAAGATCTTCTCTCAGCGGTAGCAGAACAGTTTTAAGAAGTGATACAATAAAAGAAACTTAAAAAGGTAGGATGAAAATCCTATCTTTTTTCTTAAAAAAATTAGTAATAATATTGAAATAATTGTAAAAAATATTTCAAAGGGGTATAATAAAAGTGTGAAAACGGTTCCTATTTTTTATCAAACAGCCTAGAAAGTGAGAGTGATCAAAATGAGAAAGGCATATGTTTTTAAGGAACGTCAACGTTACTCAATACGTAAATATTCTTTTGGAGCTGCATCAGTCTTGATTGGTGCTAGCTTGATGCTTGGTGGACATGCTTTGGCTCAGGAACAAGCCAATAGCGTAAATTCCAACAAGGATAATGAAGTTATTGTAAATAATTCTGAAGCACTTCAAGTTGACCAGGCAACTCCAGAAGCTGTTACCGATGTCCTCAATCAACCAGCTTCAAGATCTGAAGCGCCGAGACCTAAGCTTGCTAACAGTGAAGTTGCTTCTTCTGAAACTAGTAGTATAGTGGCTAGCGAGGCTGCTTCTTTGGAAGTACCGGCAGAGGTTGCCCATTCTGCATCTGTTGTTGCTACTGTTTCTAGATCAGAAGTGGCTAGTCCACGTTCTGAAGTGTCATTAGTAGCTAGCTCTGAAGCAGCAAGTGAGACTGACCGTTCAGCGACTTCAGAAGTTGCTGAAGCTAGACCTACTGACCGTGAAGCTGTCGATACTAGTCTTCGGACTGTCTTAACTAATGCTAGTCAGCCTGGTGTAGATGGTCCAGTGACTGCTGATGGTTCTCTTGATATCCCATCAAACGGTACTTTCTATTTCCGTCGCACAACTGAAATTCGTACAGCGCCTATCATGGATATCAAACCTACTTTTGTCTTTAGTGCAGGCGACCATGTTATCTATGACAAGGTCTTGAAGAGGGATAGCCACCAATGGATTTCTTACATTGGTTACGACTCTGAACGCTACTACGCTGATATCGCAACTTTGAAGGCTGAAAGCACTAGTAGCACCACTGAAGTGACTAGAGATGAAACCATCCCTGAACGTGGTACTTATTATTTCACTAAGCCTGCAGATGTGAAGAATCAACCTAGCTTTACTGCCAAGACTGAGTTTAATTTTGATCCTGGTATGTCAGTCAACTACGATAGATCTTTGCTTGCTGACAACCACCGTTGGATTTCTTATGTGTCATACAATGGTACTCGTCGTTATGTCGACCTAGGTATTGTCGCAGAGTCTCTGGCTAAACCAACAGGAAATATCGCTATTGAAAGCCATGATAATGGTGGCTTTAGCGTGGTTATCAGTAATGTAGCAGATCAAAACGGTGTCCTCGGAGTGTCTGTTCCAATCTGGTCTGAAAAGAATGGGCAAGATGACATTATCTGGTACAATGCGACTCGTCTTAACAATGGTAACTACAAGGTTAATGTCAGTCTAAGTGACCACAAGAATGAACGTGGTCTCTACAATGTTCATCTTTACTATGTTGAAACTAATGGTAAATTAGTTGGTGTAAGTGGCACAACTTACACAGTTCCTGCCAAGGTTGAAGGAACTCATACAACTGCTAGCTATAGCCTTCCTGACTCAGGAACTTATACCTTCAAAGAACGCTCTAGCATTAAGGCAGAACCTCGTGTGGCAAGTCCAGAGTTGGCCTACTATGATACTGGCATGTCAGTCAACTACGACAAGATTGTCAGTGGTGATGGTTATCAATGGCTTTCTTACCTCAGCTACAGTGGCAACCGCCGTTATGTAGCTGTGGCTAAACTTGCTCAACAAGAAAGCAAACCAAGTGGTACTATCAATATTGAAAATCTCTCTAACCTCGGTTTCGACGTTCATATTACTAATGTTTCTAGTGGGGACAAAGCTATTCAAGGTGTAAGTGTTCCGGTTTGGACAGCTAAGAACGGCCAAGATGATCTTGTATGGTACCAAGCTGACAGACAAAGTGATGGTAGCTACAAGGTTCGCATCAATGTTACTGACCATAAGGCTGAAGCAGGCGAATACATTGTCCATCTCTACTATGTTCAAGATGGTAAGATGGTAGGCATTGGAGGCACTAGCACAACTGTTCCAGTACAAAGTGCAACCCGCCATAACCTTCCAGCTTCAGGTTCATATACCTTTACCGCTCGAACTGGCATTAAGACTCAACCTTTGTTAGCTAACCCAGATGTTAGCTACTACGATGCTGGTATGTCAGTCAACTATGACAAGGTTGTCAATAATGACGGCTATACATGGCTTTCTTATCTCAGCTATTCAGGACATCGTTTCTATGTGGCTATCGCACCAACGAGTGTGACTAAACCCGTAGAACAACCAGTCCAACCAAACACATCTTCATCTGGTACCTATACTTTTAAAGAACGTTCTAGTATTAAAGCAGAACCAAGTATGGCAAGTCCAGAGTTGGCCTACTATGATGCTGGTATGTCTGTTAACTATGACAAATTGGTGACTGCAGATGGTCATACATGGCTCTCTTATGTCAGCTATGGGGGCAATCGCCGTTACATTGCTATTGATGGTAAGGTAACAGCAGTTGCTCAACCAGCAAGCCCAAGCCTAGCGGCAACTGGCACCTATACCTTTACAAAACCTAGCTCTATTAAGGCTCAACCAAGTGTTGCTAGCCCAGAGTTAGCCTACTATGATAAAGGCATGTCCGTTCGCTATGACAAGGTCCTAACAGCTGATGGTCACACCTGGTTGTCTTATGTAACTTATAGTGGTGCGAGACGCTATGTGGACATTTCTTAAGATTCGTAACATCACTCTCTTTTGAGGGTGGTGTTTGCACTTTAGCAATTGAATCAATATACTATTGAATATATTTTGAAAATATTTGCCGTAAATTAGAGAAAGTTGTAGAATCAAGATGAAAGTATAGGATTCGTTCTATAAGTAGCTAATTCATCTATGACTTCAATGAAAAATTTAGTTGTTTTTGTGTTATAATAATCGAGTAAATTATCAGAAAAGGAACATCACTCATGAAAATTACAAGTAAAATTATTGGTTTAGTATTAGCTCTTATCGTAGTTATCCTTGCTGTCTTTTTGGTGACTAAATTCAACAGCCATGAATCAGCTCGTGTTAGCACAAGTAGCAGTCCAGTCAAAACGGTTAAGAAGTCATCTTCAAGCTCAAGTAAATCTACTAAGAGCGATAAGAAAAATTCAAACCCGCATGTAAAAAATGAAGACACAGAAGATGCAACCATTGCGGTTAGTGGGTCTTCTGTTGCCAAAGACTCTGCAACTAAAGACACTGATGAAACAGTCTTATCTTCAGGAGGAGTTTCTGAGACTACAAAAGAAAAAACAGGAGAAGAAACACAGGCTTCTTCATCGATTAATGGGAAGCAACTAAGTTCAGGTGACTTTAGTTCAATCGCTGGTACTTGGACCAACTCTCGAGGAGAATTTGTCACAATTTCACCAGATGGTACAGTACAAAATGGGCGTGGTTATACTTATCATCTCTATTCTGGACGTTTAAATAATGGAAATTTTTCAGGAACAATTGCTTCTGATGGTGATAGCGCAGCTTTTTGGGCTATTCCTGGAACTGGTAATGGTGATTTAGACCATCTTGTTATTGGTCAAAGTGATGATGCAGAAAATTATCCATTTTATCGTAATTGACATGAAAAAAGATTGCTATTTATTTAGTAATCTTTTTACTTTTGCTTTTATTGGAAAAACAACGAAAATGTAAGTATATGTTGGTCATTTTTTCGATTATGACGAAAATCGGATCGTTTATGATTTAAGTGGGAACAAGTCAAAAAATTTGGTATACTAGTGGACAAGTGAGAAATATTTAGTAACATTTTGTAAAATACTTGTAACATTTGTCGCTTAGTGTTACAATCAATCTGTAACATCAATTCGATAAAGAGGATAATTGATATGAAACGAGAAAAATTTTTACACGAACAACAACGTTTTTCCATTCGTAAATATTCATTTGGGGCTGCGTCAGTTCTTTTAGGAGCTAGTTTGGTCTTTGCGGGCCAAGCTTTGGCTGACGAACACCACGAAGTAGCAACAACCTCAGATGCCACTTTGCGTGCGACTTCAGATAGTGATGCTGTGATAGCAGCTGATATTTTCAGTGGTGTAGCAACAGATGGGGTAGTGTCAAGTGAGAAAGTTAGCCAAGTCTCAACAATTAGCCAAACCACTAGTGAAACTGCTACTAGCGAGGCTACAAGTGAAGTGAGTGCTGGTATCTCACAGGCAGCAGATAAAACATCTGAATCAACAGTTGCCAGCTTAGAAGCAGCAAGTGGTACAAATACTTCATCTGAAACAGCCACTAACTTTGATGTATCTGCCTTAATGAGAGCAGCTGTCAATACTAGTTTGGTGAGCCAACCGGATACAACTACAGCAAGCGATCTTCCAAGTCAAGGAACTTATGTCTACAAGGAACGTACAGAGATCAAGAATCAACCCAAGGTGTCTGCCAAGGCTGAATTTTATGTAAATCCAGGGGATAGCGTCTTTTACGATCAAGTTG
>NZ_JWGQ01000007.1:0-409 GCF_001069025.1 Streptococcus sp. 1004_SSPC
TTATCGAGCTTTAAAAAATCACTGGAGACTCAGCCGTAAGTTATCTTGTAAATCATTTCACTCAAAGACCTTTGGTCAAACCTTAATTCCACATGAAGTCGTTAAGAAGACACTGAATTTCTCAGAAGAACTCGCTAATTATTATAACCTCTATCAGCTCTTGCTGTTTCACTTTCAGGAGAAGAGGGGGGATGATTTTTTTGAACTCATAGAGGAGAATATAAGCAAGGCCAATCATTACTTCAAAACAGTCTTTAGGACTTTTCTTAAACATAAACAATACATCAAAAACGCACTAGAAACGGACTATTCAAACTCAAAACTGGAGGCAACGAATAAATTGATCAAAGACATCAAACGGTTGGGCTTCGGTTTTAGAAACTTCATCAACTTTAAGAAACGTGTCTTC
>NZ_JWGQ01000082.1:0-355 GCF_001069025.1 Streptococcus sp. 1004_SSPC
CAGAAAGTGAGTCAGTTTCAGAGTCACAATCATTGTCAAATTCAGAATCGGCTTCAGTAAGTGCATCAGTTTCAGAATCACAATCAGTATCAAATTCAGAATCAGCGTCAATAAGCGCGTCCGAGTCAGCAAGCACATCAGCATCAGAGTCCGCGTCAATAAGCGCGTCCGAGTCAGCAAGCACATCAGCTTCAGAGTCAGCGTCAACAAGCGCGTCAGACTCAGCAAGCACATCAGCATCAGAGTCCGCGTCAACAAGTGCGTCAGAATCAGCGTCTGTAAGTGCCTCAAATTCCGAGTCACAATCATTGTCTAATTCTGAGTCAGCCTCAGAAAGTGCCTCTGTATCTACATC
>NZ_JWGQ01000083.1:0-4893 GCF_001069025.1 Streptococcus sp. 1004_SSPC
ATCAAATTCCGAGTCAGCGTCAGAAAGTGAATCAATTTCAGAATCGCAATCAGTTTCTAATTCTGTGTCTGCCTCAGAAAGTGCCTCTGTATCTACATCCCAATCAGTGTCAAACTCAGAATCAGCGTCAGAAAGTGCCTCAATTTCAGAATCACAATCAGTATCAAACTCAGACTCAGCGTCAATAAGCACGTCAGAATCCGCTTCAACAAGCGCGTCCGAGTCAGCAAGCACATCAGCTTCAGAATCAGCGTCAACAAGTGTCTCAATTTCTGAATCACAATCAGTGTCTAACTCAGAATCGACTTCAACAAGTGAGTCAATCTCAGAATCGCAATCAGTTTCTAATTCTGTGTCTGCCTCAGAAAGTGCCTCAATCTCAGAATTACAATCTGTATCAAATTCCGAATTATCCCCAGAAAGTGAGTCAATTTCCGAGTCACAGTTAGTGTCGAACTCAGGATCAGCATCAACAAGTGCATCAGAGTCGTCTTCTGAAGTTAAGGATCCTAAACAAAAACGTGGTAGCCATGCTCTTCCTAAGACAGGTGAGGAAAACTCATTATTATCAATGGTATTTGGTGCTTTGGCAACTGCAACAGGTCTTGCTTTTCTTGCTAAACGTAAGAAAGATGAAGAACGTGAGGATTATTAGTAGTTTAGTATTGCAAAAGACATAACAATACTCAGAAAAGCACAAAAAACACCTCTATGTTGGATAACAATCTAGCTATGAGGTGTTTTTATTTGGGAATGTTGAGGTGGTAGACATTTCTTACTGTATGTCCCATGCTCCAAAGGCTGTTAAAGAAGTAGCAACTTACGTTGTGGATAACTTTGTAGATGCCGTTACACATTTGGAAAACTTGTTAGATTTATGGTGTTAACATTCAATATCTAGAATGAAAGTAGATTGGAACTAAGTCCTAATCTACTTTTTGTTATAACTTGATTGAAGTTGAATAGCTTAGATTTAAAAGAAGATATGGTGGAAAACCATTTCGATAAGAATGGAGACACAGGTTCATCTGTTGATAGCATAACTAACATTAAGATGAGGAAAAAGCAAACAAAGGTAAATGAGGAAAATAATCAAAAGACCTGAAACACTCAGGCATGCCCAGATAGAAAGAAAATCTCAAGTTGCATAGAGAACTTGGTTTTTTTGTTAATGAACGGTCTGAAGGCTACGGAAATTACTAAATATGATAAAAGTATGAAAGGACTTTACTTACTTTTACAGCACACATTCGCTTGTGGTAACATCACTTCTATACTACAATATAGGAGAAGAAGCAAGAAGAGGAGAATGCCATGCCGACAGAATATGAAAAAATGATTGCAGGTGAGTTTTATAAACCTAGCGATCCTGAGTTACGTGCTTTAGCAGCTAAATCTAGAGAAAAGCAAATGGCCTTTAATACGGAACCTAACTGTCTCAAGAGGGCTGAAATTGTCAAATCTTGGTTTGGTTCTACTGGGGAAAATGTTGCTATGAACCCTCAGTTCGTTACCGATTATGGGGTCAATATCCATATTGGTGAAAATTTTTATTCTAACTGGAATTTGACTATGCTAGATATTTGTCCTATCACGATTGGTGACAATGCTATGATTGGTCCCAATTGTCAGTTTTTAACACCTCTTCATCCGCTTGATCCAACTGAGCGCAATTCAGGCATTGAATATGGGGCACCGATTACCATTGGCGATAATTTCTGGGCTGGTGGAGGTGTGATCATTCTTCCAGGCGTTACATTGGGGAATAATGTAGTAGCTGGAGCAGGGGCAGTCGTTACCAAGTCCTTTGGTGATAATGTGGTTCTAGGTGGGAATCCAGCGCGTATTATTAAGGAAATTCCTGTCAAAAAAGATTAAGTGAAGCAACTCAAGGATTTAAGTCCTTGAGTTTTTTCGAAATCTATTGAAAGTTGAGTGGAAATTTTTTGAAAAGTTATTGACATTACCTTCTAAAACTCTTATACTACATAACGCTAGTTAGCTAACAATATGGTTAAGGAGTTATTTTTTGGACCATTTTGGAGGCTTGTTGAAGCAAGCAAATAACAATATGTTGCGCCACTTGGATCAGTTTGCCAAACAATATGATTTGACTGGAAATCAGATGGCCATTATCGATTTTATAACCAATCATGCTAAGTATGAGGTATTTCAACGTGACATTGAGCACGAATTTGACATTCAAAGGTCAATAACAACAGTTCTCTTACAGCGGATGGAGAAAAAAGGCCTTATCGAACGACATACCTCATCGAAAGACGCTAGGCAAAAAGCGGTTGTTTTAACGGATAAGGCGGTGAAAATCGCGTCTGCCTGTCAATCCTATCTTCGTAAAGAAGAGAAAGAGTTTGCTCAGCAATTTTCAGCTGAAGAGAGATCTTTCTAAAAATCTTACAACACTATCGTAATCTTTAAGTTTATCAAGGAGGAATAAATACTCATGTCAGAAGAAAAGATCTCCATCAAGGTCTTGTCTGCTATCTTTGCGACAGGCATCCTTTCCTTTTGTGGAGTGGCTGGTGAAACAGCCATGAACATCACCTTCCCGATTTTGATGAAGGAATTTTCAGTAACAACATCAACAGTTCAGTGGGTCACAACCATCTACCTATTAGTCGTTGCTTGTGTGGTACCCTTATCAGCCTACCTCAAGCGTTCCTTTAAGATGAAATCTATCTTCCTAATCGCCAATCTGCTGTCGGTCTTGGGTGTCCTTATCGACTTCATAGCTCCTAACTTTGGCTTTGTAGTCTTGGGTCGCTTGGTACAAGGTCTGGGTGTCGGTTTTGCCCTTCCTCTCATGTTTAATATCATTTTGGAGCGGATACCTAGCCGTAAGATTGGTCTTATGATGGGGGTTGGTACACTGATTACAGCAGTTGCACCAGCCATTGGCCCAACCGTCGGCGGTCTTCTAACGACACATTTTGGCTGGCGTTCTATTTTTCTTGTTCAGTTTCCTATTCTCTTGGCTTCACTGATAGCAGGGCTTCGTTCCATTGAGCAAAAGAGTGAGGTTAAACGTGAATCTTTAGATATCCTCAGTCTACTGGCTATCATCTTTCTTTTCTTGGGCTTGATTTTAGGCCTTCATGGAATTGCTGATCATGCTTTCTTCAGTTTCTCAGTCTTAGGTTGGCTTTTGATTGGTATCTTAGGTCTTGTCATTTTGATTAGGCGTTCAATTAAATTGGATAATTCCATTATCAATCTTTCGATTTTGAAAAATCGTAAACTGACCGGTCATATCATAGCTTTCTTTTCTTTTCAATTGGGATCCCTTGCGATGAGTTTCCTCTTACCTAACTATGTTCAGTTGGTTAACCACTCTAATACAACTCTTGCCGCCCTGATGATTCTTCCGGGTGCATTGATTGGTGCAGGATTTGCACCATTCTCGGGAATTATTTTAGATAAGATGGGGGCACGTAAACCAATTCTGATTGGAGCAATCCTTATCGTACTTGCTCAGTTGCTATTTAGCGTGTTCGGTCTTTCTCTTTCAAATACTTTAATCCTCGTCTTTTACATGATTTTTATGACGGGGCTTGGAGTTGCTTTTGGTAATGTTATGACTAACGGACAAAAGCAATTGCCTTTGGACCAACGGGCTGATGCCAATGCTATTTTTAATACCCTCCAACAGTTTGCAGGAGCAGTAGGGACAACACTTGCTTCCCTCATCGTTGCCTTAAGTCAAACCAATCATAAGATTGACTTTGCGCAAGCAACGGCTCAGGGGAGTCAAAATGGGTTTAGGGTTTTACTTGTTTTAGCAGTATTCCAACTTATTGTACTTGTGAACGTTGTCAAAAAGAACGATTAATAATTAAAATGAAGCAAAGGAAACATGCTTTCCCTTGCTTTTTCTTTTTTAACCGTATACTAATTTTATTGAAAATTCTAGTTAGATTTAAAGTTTTTTATCTATAATAGACTTAAAGAAAAACAGTCTTCGATGAAGATGATAGAAGGAAAGATCAATGTCCTTACTCAGGAAAATTAGTCCCGAACAACCTCTAAAGAATCTGAGGTGGTTTGATATCGGTATTATTACGATCATTATGTTTGGTCAGTTTATTGTCCGTTCGCCCCAGATGTATATAGCTAGTCTATCGCCAACTATTTACACAACAATAAGTGAGACAGCGACAAATACGGCTAGTGAAGGAGCAGCCTACTCAAGTGAACTTACAGGTTATTCTCTTAGTCTTAGTGATTATTTATCTCTGGATACGTCATTTTGACTTTAAACAATTACCTATACGCCTAAAGTGGTCTGTTCTCTTTTGAGTATCTTTTATTTTCGCTATCATGGATTTCTTCGCTGATATGGTCAGCACTCTGTCAGGTCAGTATAATTACTTTAGCCCTCAAGTTTTAGCTTTTACTAGCCCTATGGACGTGCTTAATAAGTTTCTGGCTCTCTTACCTAACCTATGGCTATTATCTACGGATTGCTTGACGGTTTCTACGAGGAATTTTTCTTCCTAGGACTTTTGACTTCAGTTAATAGAACCTTCTTGTATAGGGGGAATATTTCGAAGTGCTGAGACATTTTCAATAAAAGCAGGCTTTTTACGAATAAGATAGTCAATAATAAGAGGCAAAAAACAATTATATTATAGGGTGGAGTGCTTCGAAAAGGGAATTGGTGAGATTCCCATAGACTTTATTCATACACTAATCATTGAAACCGTTGGACCAGAAGTTGAGATTTTAGCTCAAGTCAATGGGCAATCGTGGCAGCCAAGGAAAAACAAATGCTTGTCACCTCGTTTCATCCAGAATTAACAGGTGATACAAGGATCCATACCTATTTTCTAGAGATGATTAGTCAGTCAAAAAAAGAAAAGCTTTGATTCAAATTTC
>NZ_JWGQ01000084.1:0-3601 GCF_001069025.1 Streptococcus sp. 1004_SSPC
TTCATAGTGTCTCAGGTCAATGCCAATAAAAGCGTTGATTTGATTGGTAGACTGAAAGCGACGTTCCTACAGACGTAGTAGAGTTGGCGTTCCAGTTTTGCTTGAACCTCGATGTAGATATCTTTTTCAAAAACAAGAGAAGTAATGATGTTAGGGTCTTTAATTCCGATTAATTCTGTGGTATTCATTCCTAATGATGGTTTGGTTGCTTTTCATTATAGTTCTTATGGGACTTTTTGTGTACATTTAAAAAGCTCTATAAATCTACAGTGGTTTTACCCACTACAGAAATTAGACTCCTTGTCAACTGTAGTGGGTTGAAGAAAAGCTAAGTTTTCGAAATGAGGAAATCCGTTCTTTTGTGAATTTTTATGCAATATATATATATATATATATATTGCATAAAAAACCAATTATATTTTGAAGAAGCTTGTTGTTATCATTTTTTAGTATCTAGAAAACAAAAAAATAATATAAATAAATTGAATAAAACGAGACAAATTAATTGACAAATTAATATGATTTGAGTTATAGTTAAATTACTTTTATAACAGCAATACATACTTTTATATGTAACTGTAAAATTTTTTATTTGACATTAAGAGGAGAAAACATGTATTCAAGAATGGAAAAATTCCATGGTAGAAAAGCTCAACGTTTTTCTATTCGTAAATATAGCTTTGGTGCTGCTAGCGTTCTTTTGGGAACGGCACTCTTTTTAGGTGCTAATGGAGTACGAGCTGATGAGGCTACGCCTTCAGTAAACCCAGCTACTTCTGGACTATCAAATTCAGATAAAAATGTTTCAGGTTCTACCTTGTCAACACCTGTTGTAGAGAAACTTCCAGAATTAAAGATTGATGCTGTAAAAGCAGATGAAAACGCTGAAGTTAAAGAAGAATCTAAAAATGAAGTAACAACTGTAGCAGAAAAAGAAGTTACTGAAGCGACTACAGATAAAACTGATAAAAAAACAGAAACAGATGTAAAAGAAAAATCTGATAAAGAGCACGCTGACAAAACAGAAGCAGATAAAGAAAAAACTGAAAAAGTTGAAACAGAAAAAGCACAAGATGATGTTAAGACAGTTCTTACTCAATTAACTTCAGAAGCTGATGTTATGGCAACAGTAGCCTCAAACTTTTCAGATAAAGAAGTGACAGGTGTTGAAGATAAACAAAATTTGTCAGCTGCAATTACTGCAGTGAAGCTTGAAGCAACAGCGTCTAAAGAATTGCTCTTATCTGATGCTTCTAAAGACCAGATGGTAGCTCAAGTGAATCGTCTTTCTGACGCAATCGAAGCAGTCTATGCTGAAATGAAGCGTGCAGGTCATGCAGGAAAAGTTGAAGCAGTGTTAGATGATGCAACAACCCAAGACCAAAAAATCGTAGGTAAAGATGTTGTTAAAGATGGACAAAAAGTTAAATCTGTAACAAATGGTTATATTACTATGAATGCTGACAATACAGCTCCTAAGGCGTGGGGATTTGATTCAACATTTGATACTTCAGATTTACAAGCAGGAGACATTACAAAAATTGAAGTAACAAACTTAGCAGAGTTTGGTGCGGCATTTCCTGTTGGAAAAGAAATTACAGCAGCAGATGGTACTGTAATTGGTAAAGTTAAATCTATCGACTATAAAACATCAACAGGAAACAACAATAATAAATCTGTACCATATTGGGCACAACGTACTCAACGTGGAATGACTTATGATGAGCGTGTTGCTGAACAACCACCTGTCGCTAATGAAACTGGGACATACACTTATAACATTGAATGGAATGCAAAAGCGAAAGATTACCCTAATATTTCATTCGGTGCTGAAAACTTATCAGGTGGTGGTTACTTAGCTCCACAAATCTCAAAAGATACAGATTACAAAGCAACTATTAAGATCGATGGCAGAACGGTTGTTGAACACACCTATACACGTAAAGGTCAACAAGCAAGTTTCTCAAAACAAGGGACATCAGCTTCGTTAAGAACAAATAATGGTTTAGGATATGTTTCAAATGAACTGAAAAGTAAGAGTGATACGTTAGAGATTAATACAGACTCAGACATCCGTTATGGAGTAGGGTCTAAATTTACTATTAAATTACCTAATTCTGAATTTACAGAATTTAAAGAACTTGAAGGAAGTACTAACTTTGTAAATGGTTTAAATACAGCTTCAACTCTTAACCCTAACAAAGGAGACAGTATTACATACCGTCTTGCTAACCGTTGGGCAAACGTTAAAGCTAATGAAAATAATGTTTGGATTCTTCAAGATGGTCGTGAAGGTGGATTTACATTAACTCCAAAACTGATCTCTCCAACAGAATTAGAGGTAACTGTAACAGAAGGATACATCCAAGAAGGTTCTAATATCTCGTTATCTCTTCAATCTTTAGGTGTAGAAAAAGTAATTAAAGATAAAACTTTAACAAGTGAATTCTCTAACGTTACGTATAACGAATCTGGGATTATTACAGGTGGAACAGCAGGAAACAATAAAACTGCAGCTACTCTTACAGTATCAGGTGGTACATCTATTAACGGTGAAAAAGAAGATGTTACTACAACAGTTGCAAATGGTTGGGAAATCAACGCATCTGGAACACCTTTAGGAGAACCACCAACAGGAGCAGTAGTAATTGGACTTAAAGATCTTGAGACTGGTAAAATTATAGGACATGCTACTACTAAATACGATGGTAATCGTCCGTTAAATGAAGATGGTACAAAGGATAATACTAATGTCCTAGGTGAAAAATACGATGTATCTGACTATATTCCTCCATTAATAAAAGAAGTGGATGGAGAAGAGTACATCCTTGCAAACATTCCTACAACAGGAATTGAAGGTACGTTAAGTGTAACGAACACTAGAGCTCGTGATTTATATTCTACTGAAGAATTGAAAGAGAATGGGCTTAATGCATCAGCTTATGTTACGCCTGTAGATTACAATTACGTTAAGAAAACAAGAGTAGAAGAAGTAAATCGTACAATTAAGTATGTGTATGCTGATGATGCACAAGGTCTTGCAGGACAACAAGTATTTGATCCAACGACTCAGACTGTAAGCTATAAAGGAACTGTTAAGACAAATGCTGAGGGTAAAGCAGAAATTGGTTCAAATGATAAACCAATCTACATTAACTGGAAAGGTATTGGAGATACAAATCTTCCAGAAGTAACAGTACCTCAAAAAGAAGGTTACATTGCAAGTGTAGAAAAAGTTCCTGTACAGCCAACAACTGCAACAGATGAAGATTACGAATATGTAGTAACTTACTCACCAATCCAAAAAGCTAAAACAACATTTGTCTACCAAGACAAAGATGGTAATGTTAAGCAAGTGGAAGGTAACACGCCAATCTCTGAAACAGGTAAAGGTGGAGACAAACTTACAAAAGCGGATGAAATTGCTGCGAAAATCAAAGAAGCTCAAAATAAAGGATATGAATTAGTATCTAATACATATCCAACAGACGGAGCATTCGATAAAGATGTTAACACTGACCAAGAGTTCACAGTAACGCTTAAAGAACGTGTTGTACCAGTAACACCAGATCAACCAAAAACACCAGGAACTCCAGTAGAT
>NZ_JWGQ01000085.1:0-348 GCF_001069025.1 Streptococcus sp. 1004_SSPC
CACTATACGAAACTACTTTTTAAAGTATCCATTAAAAGCTCGCCAACAGGTGCAGTTTATCACTATGGATATGTCTGGGGCTTATATTCCACTAGCCAAAAAACTTTTTCCAAACGCTAAAATCGTTCTTGATCGTTTCCACATTATCCAGCATCTTGGTCGAGCTTTTTTAAAGACAAGAATTGCCATTATGAACCAGTTTGATAAGAAGTCTCTACCCTATCGAGCCTTGAAAAATCACTGGAGACTCTTCCAAAAGGACAGCCGTAAACTCTCTATCAGCTCTTGCTTTTTCACTTTCAGGAGAAGAGAGTAGATGAGTTCTTTGAGCTGATAGAGGAAAATAGA
>NZ_JWGQ01000086.1:0-885 GCF_001069025.1 Streptococcus sp. 1004_SSPC
TTGTCATAGTAGGCCAATTCTGGGCTTGAAACCTTGGCTTCCGCCTTGATTGACGCACGACCTGTAAAGCTATAAGTTCCTGTCGCTGGAAGATTGATGGCACCTGTAGTGGCTGGTTTGCTTTCAGCAGGTTCGCTGCTAGTAGCATAATCGCCACCTTGGATACCGAAGTATTCTTCCAAACTCAAGCCTGAATCGTGAATATCTTTAGCTTCTTTACCCACATAGCGGATGTGCCATGCTTCTGGCATGTAGCCAGTTGAAGCTTCTTTACCTGCTTGGAAACGAACGATAAAGCCATAGTTATGTGCATTGTCTTTAAGCCATTGGCTAGCACGTGAATCTTCAAGCAAATTACCAGATTTATCGGTCAAATCAAAGACTAATCCAGTTTGGTGTTCGCTATATCCAGGACGAGCTGAGTAACGGTCCGCAGCTGCCTGACCATCACGGCTAACATAGTTGTCGTAAAGAGTCTTTTGATAGTTATAAGAACGGAAACCACTGTATGAACGTCCAACATTCAAACCTTGGTTAATCATATCGTCACGAAGGCGAACAAAGGCTGCCTTAGCTGTAGGATTTTCACCTGGGTTATAGTCCTTAGAAAGACCATGTTTCTTATTGACAATGATAATATCATCGTATTTACCATGAACACTATAGTAAGAACCGTTATTTGTCAATTTTCCTGTAACTTTAGTTTCAGTGACTTGAGGCACTGTGGCTTTGGTTTCTGTGATATAGGTTCTCTTACCATTCAACATATAGTAAAGATGCACAGAATAGGTACCAGCATCGCCCTTATGGCTAGCTGTGTCTACATGAACCTTGTAGCTTCCATCTGATTGTTTGTCAGCATGATACCAAGTAAGGTCGTCTTGG
>NZ_JWGQ01000087.1:0-328 GCF_001069025.1 Streptococcus sp. 1004_SSPC
GTAGTGGGTGACGAAAAGCTAACATCTAGAGAGGACCGGATAGGTCCTCTTTTTATGTATGTTTAGAGTGATAAAGACACGTTTCTTAAAGTTAATAAAGTTTCTAAAACCGAATCCTAATCGTTTGATGTCTTTGATCAACTTGTTAGTCGCTTCAAGTTTTGCTTGAATCTCGATATGAGTGTCAGTTTCAAAAATAAGTAAAATCTTGATATTTTGGTCTTTGATTCCGATTAATTCTGTGGGATTCTTAATAGGTCTCATGAGTTCTTCCTAATGATGGTTTTGTCGCTTTTCATTATAGTTCTTATGGGACTTTTTGTGTACA
>NZ_JWGQ01000088.1:0-3099 GCF_001069025.1 Streptococcus sp. 1004_SSPC
GCCTGTAAGTGAGAAACCAAGGCGACGTGATTGTTTCCATGATGGACCTGTATAACGTGACATATGTATGTCCCCCTAATATAAATAAAATTTCGGTGGAAATAGTCACTTAGAGAGCCCTGATTCGTGCAGATGCCCTTCGCCTAAACAGCCAAGGTTACTTGTTATAAGACACCTGTTGACTAGCTTCACGCTTTACCGCTACTGTTTTACCATAAAATGATCAATTTGCAAAGGGGAGGGTACGGCTTTATTTCAATTTGAGAGAGAATGTAAACTTGCTACCTAAGCCATACTGACTTTCTGCTGAGATGTCGCCGCCAAGCTGATGGGCTAGTTCTCGTGCAATCGCAAGTCCTAAGCCATGACCACCTGTTTTCATATTGCGCGAAGTTTCTACACGATAAAGTCGTTTAAAGATCTTTTCCAAATCCTCAGGATGAATCCCCTGACCCTCGTCCTTCACACTGATTGTCAGCTCTTGTTCTGTTAATTGGGCAAGAACCTCTATTCTGGTTCCTGGTTCTGAATATTTAAAGGCATTGTTTAACAAATTGACCAGAATTCGAGAAAGTTTGTCATAATGGCTCTTGACTTTCGCTGATTCAGGTGACACTTGAATGTAAATATCTCGCTCCTCTTGTTCAATCTGGAGTTGAAATTCACTCATTGACTCAATCAGCAATTGATCTAAAAATACCTCTTCGACTTCTTCATCAGCAGTATCTTGAGGTTGTGTGTTAAGAGTCAAAACATCCAATTCCTCTACTAGCTTGTTTAGACGCTCAGTTTGCCGACCAATCGTGGCTAAGTAGTGGAGCCGCTCCTCTTCCTTAATCACTCCATCTAGAATTCCCTCCACAGTAACCTGAATGGAGGTAATGGGAGTTTTAATATCGTGAGAGAGCTGCGCAATCATCATTCTCTTTTCTTGCTCGCTCTCATCAAGTGATTGAAAGATGGCTTGCAAATTGTGGGACATGTCATTAAAAGCCTGGCCCAGCTCTTGAAACTCTAATGGGCCTTTGGTTTCAATTTCTGTGCTGAAATCCTTGCTGGCTATATCCTGAGCTTGTTTTTTCAAATGTTTCAGAGAAGAAAAAACAGGCGACAAAAGAAAGATGCTCACTGCAGCGCCAATGAAACTAGCAATCAAGGTCATTCCAACTAGAAAGTACACTTCACTTTTCTCGATCAACATTCGTTGGACTGCCCAGAAAACAACCAAAATCGTTAGTAGAGTCGACACTAGATACCCCACTAAAATATAGTTTTTTAATTTCATTTTCTACCTCTTGGTTTTTCCATCTTATAGCCCAAACCCCAGACAGTTTTGATAGCAGGAGCATTTGAATTTGTATACTTGGTCAACTCTTGCCTCAAAGCATGGATATGAACATTGAGTGTATTGGTATCATCCACATAGTCCTCTTGCCATACCTTCTCATAAAGTTCCGTCTTTGAAAAGACTCTCTCAGGATTGCTGGCTAATACCCATAGAAGTTCAAAGGATTTTACTGTCAATTCCAAAGGTTGGTCCCCTATGCGAACCTCATGAGTCACATGGTTGATCACTAAGTCACCAAGCTCGATCCGCTCTGTCTCACCTCCACGGCTAAGGCGACGTAAGATATTATTCACTCTTAAAACCAATTCGCGTGGACTAAACGGTTTGGCTATGAAATCATCTGCCCCCATACTTAATCCATAAATCTTATCCTGCTCGCTTGTCTTAGCAGTTGTAAAGAGAAAGGGTTGATCAGGAGCAATATATTGAACCTCACTGATAAAATCATAACCGTCCATATTGGGCATCATGATATCTGTGATGATGAGGTCAATAGATTTTTTTCTGAAAAGTTCTAATCCCTCCTTGCCATCATGGGCGACTAAAACATCGTATCCTGCCTGTAAAAGATAGCGGTTTTGAATATCTAGAATATCTATCTCATCATCAACCAGCAAAATTGTCTTTTTCATCTGACGCTCCTCTGATAAAAACAGTGTTATACTTGCCTTAGTATAACACTATTTCTTCTAATATTTAAATGATTTGAATCTTAATCTTCTCGTTTGGTTGTCAAACCTAAAAGTCCAACAAGGCCTGCCAAGGCTATACCAAAGATACCAAGGCCAGCTGTAGCCGTTTGAGCTTCCCCAGTATTTGGTAGCATAGGTTGCCCATCATTTTTCCTAGTCTTAGCCATGGAATTATCTGTGGAATCAGCCGTTCTCATTTCTGAAATATGGGCTTCTTTCGTCATATCTTTCATTTTGTTCATTGAGTCTGACGTAGAAGAAGACATAGATATCTGATCTCCTTGAGGAGTTCTGGACATCATTTCTGATCCATGAAGTCGAATCGTTACTTGACGAGTAGCAACTAGATTGCTCAAGTCAGGTTTGCCATCTTTAGAACCATACACTTTGACAGTAGCTTGGTAAGTGTGAGTGCCATTGGCACGAAGTTGGTCTAGAAGGGCTTGTCCTTCTTTGCCTGTCGTGTTGCCATTCAAATCTACTTCGTAGAAATATTGGCCTTTAGCCAAGCCTTCAAGTGGCAATAGCGCTGGGTTATTCGCTGTTCCATTGTCAGACCATGGGGCTTTGTCTGAGGCTTTTAACAAGAGACGAGTCAACATACCATCTCCACCAAAAGCTTCATATGGAATAACTTGGTTGACACCGGCCAAGAAAGGTCCAGGAACATTTGCTTTTTCAAGGTAGTTAGCTGGAACATCAATCATGTCTTTAATATTGTTAACAACAGACTCTTTAACCTGATTTGGTGTGGTTGAAGCATTCAAATTAACAGTCAAATCTTTTGTCGCTACTAGGTTAGTCAAATCAGCCTTGCCGTCTTTGGCACCGTAAACTTTGATGGTGGCTTTATAGCTTTGTGTACCATTTTGTTTTAAGAGGTCAAGTAGCTCTTTATCAGACTTACCTTGAGTACCAGCCAAATCTACTTCGTAGAAGTAAAGGCCTTTGCCCAATTTTTCTACTGGTGGAAGGGCGGGATTTTTAGCTGAACCATTGTCTGACCATGGAGCCTTGTCTGAGGCCTTCAAGATAAGGCGAGTCAACATACCATCTCCA
>NZ_JWGQ01000089.1:0-54057 GCF_001069025.1 Streptococcus sp. 1004_SSPC
ATGCACTTTCAGAAATAATGTTGAATCAGAAACCGTATTATACTTGACAAATGGTAGAAAAAAGAAGGTCTCGCCAAAGCCTTTGGACTTGATGAAGACCGTCATGTACCAGTTTTGCTCATTGCTCTTGGTAAGTCCAATGAAGAAGGTTTCGAGTCTGTTCGTTTGAATGCTTCTGATGTGACGACTTTTGCTTAATAAATAATTGACCGTCAGTCTCGGAAGCGAAGGCTTACGGTTTTTATTTTTCCTTTTATGCTATCAATAACTCATAATTCACCTTGTCATTAATTTGGCTTTTTGTTAAGATGAAAGAGAAAGTGAGCGTATACAATTGGTAGTATCATTGGAGGATTAAGACATGGCACGTATTTTACAGATTGAGGACAATGAGGATATCCAGAATATTCTTTTTAACTTGTTTTCTGAAGAACATGATATTATCCAAGCCTACTCTGGGACCGAAGGAGAGCTTGTGTTTCAAAGTCAAGAGATTGATTTGGTTCTCCTAGATATCATGTTACCGGGTAAAGGTGGCGAAGAAGTGCTTAAGTTTATCAGGCAAAGAAGCTCTGTTCCTGTTATTATGCTGACAGCCTTGGGTGACAAGCACTTGATTAGCCAGTACTTACTTGATGGTGCAAATGATTATATCGTTAAGCCCTTTGATCTTGAAGAAGTTTATGCGCGTGTCTCGGTTCAACTACGTGAACACAGCAAGGGAAGTGATAGGCCTGATAACATCTATCAAGTCAAAAATATCACGATAAACTCAGACAGTTTTGAAGTCTCCTGTCAGGGAAAAGTCATTCGTTTGGGTAAGAAAGAGTTTCAAATTTTCCACACACTCCTTCAAAATCCAAATAAAATTTTTACTAAAGATGACCTTTATGAGACGGTTTGGGAAGCCCCTTATCTATCATGTGATAATACATTGAATGCACAGTTGAGTAATCTACGTAAGAAACTAGCCCAAGTGGATGCGGGTACGGAGTATATCGAAACGATTTGGGGCTTAGGTGTGCGACTTAAAGGAGAAGACTGATGGAAGGACTGCTTATTGTATTGATAGGACTTCTTCTAGGAGTAACTACCTGTCTAGTTCGTTACTATTTGGCTGTAAAATCTCTCTCAAAGCAGATTGAAGAAAAGCTAGTTGAAGAAAGTCATCGACGAATTACTTTGAAAAACCAGCCTAAATCATTGGTTACCCTAACGAATCGGATTGAGTCTCTCTTTACCCAAATTGAAAAGACTAAGCTTGTCGCTGTCCAAGAAAAGAAAACCATGGATATGGCTATCAGTAATATTGCCCATGATATACGAACACCACTAACAGTAGCGAGCGGCTATGCTCAGCAAAGTCTTCGAAGTAGTAGGGAAGATGATATGGCTATGGAGAAGATTTCTAAAAATCTATTGACTGTTTCAAAGCGTTTGGAAGCCTTGTTGGAATATCGACGATTAACAGAGGGGGCCATCCAACCACAATTTCAAGATGTGGACTTTTCTCAACTTGTGGTTAAGTCTATCCTACCTTACTATGACATGTTTCAAGAGACAGGGATTACACTAGATATTCAAGTAACCCCTGATATCCAATGCGAAATGGATCCAGATATTTTTGAACGTCTATTTCAGAATATTATCAGTAACGTTCTAAAACATGGTAAGACTCAAGCTCATCTGACATTGCAGAAAAAGGACGATGGCATTTATTTGTCAGTTAGTAATATGGTACAACAGACGATACAGCATCTAGACCGACTAACGACCCGCTTTTATTCTGAAAACCTGTCAGACACCGAGGATTCCTCTGGACTTGGACTTTATATCACCGAACACTTAGTCCAAGTCTTAGAGGGTGAGTTGCATTTGTCCTATGAGAATGAATGGTTTTATTTAACAGTGAGATTATGAAAGCATAAACTTTATGTTTTTTATAATCTTTTTGCAACTTTGAGGGAAAAATAAAAATTAGAGAATTGCAATATAAAAATAATTTAGTTTTCATTGTAAAATTTTAGAATGTATCGTTCTATCTGGGTTCTTAGTCGGTGCAGTTGTTATTTCTCTAATGAACCAAACAAGTGCTTCTGCAAAAACTGATAATGATTATCAATATAGCAATGTTATTTTTGGATTTAAAAATAAGAAAAATAAAAAAAGTAAGGACATTCCTACTTATAAGATGTCAGAAACTTTTAAAATTGCAGATGTAGAATACACAATTCATACTAAAGAAGTCGTGTAAAATGTAGGTGGCGAATTTGGTATGAATGCAAAAGGTTCATATCTTATTTTAAACGTAACTGTAAAAAATAACGGTACTAAGGCTATTACAGTATCTGATTCTGACTTTAAGCTAGTTAAAGATAAAACAGAGTATAAAACTGATTCAACAGCAGGAATCTATGCAAATGATGATGCAAATCTTTTCTTTACCAGTGTTAATCCAGAAAATGAAGTGACTGGTAATGTTGTTTTTGATTTGAATCCAGATACAATCTCTGATACTAATTTGAAATTAAAAGTTGATGCTGGATTTGGAAACTCAAATAAAGCATTTGTGAAAATCAACGAATGATAACAAGAAATCAAAATAACATCGAGCGTGTGCACGATGTTATTTTTGTTCTCATAAATCTTGTTTTTCAAAAGTAATCAAGCCCAAAGCTGTGAATGCTAGGATAAATCCTACTGCCACGATTGCAGTATTTTGAATGATAGTTTTATCTGCAGTCATGCCGTAATTAAAGTTGAGTGACAAGTATTTCAAAATTTCTACTTTAGGGAAGATTGCTGCTGGTACGGTTAAAGCTACTAAACCAAGGGTGTAAGTCACAAAGGTTGTCACGATAGAATGTGTGAGGTAGAGGGCAACCGTGGTCAGACTTACCCAAGCTAGATTACACAAGAATTGGAGAAGGAAAGTTAATGCAAAGTTTCTAACAAAGTGATCAGGTACAGTTCCAAGACCGTGGCAAAGAGTACCTAGAACAAAGGCAAGGCCGTAAGACAAGAGGAGTTGTCCTAAAGTGATAGCTACAATGACGGTTGCCTTGGCGAAGAAGAATCCGCTCCGTGAAATGCCGGAGGTGAGATTATTCTTGTACAATTTTTGTGCTAAATCAACACCTAAAATGATAGAGACCACAATTAAAGTGAAGAGGACTGTCATGGAGATACTACTAGAGTAATTAATCAGTGATCCGACACCAGTCCACGAAGAGGCGCTTTTAACGGCTTGTTTTGCCCCAGTTTCTACGCCTACATGACCTGTGCCTCCCAATAGGACACCAGAAATAATGTTTAGGGCTAGGATAATTTCAGAAATCCAAAATCCTTTAGAACGAAAGAGTCGATAGAAATCGGCGTGAATAGTGTGTAACATGGCCCTACCTCCTTTCTGAATCTACTAGTTGTGTGAAGTAGTTTTCTAAGTCTTGACGTTTGTAGTAAATTTCATCGATCTCAACTTCTTGTTTAACCAGCTCTTTGACAATTGCCTTTATAACATGGGATTTGTCAAAAATATGAATTTCATTGTTGCCGTTAACCACTTTGAAGTGTTGATGGAGTTGGTCTTGGAGAATGCGACTAGCCAGGGCTAATTGGTTAGTTTTAAGAACGATATAGTCTTCGCTGAGATGTTCGAATTCGTCCTTAGTGATTTCACGGATGATTTGACCGTGATCAATAATGCCAAAGCGGGTTGAAACTTGATAGAGTTCAGACAAGATATGGCTAGAGATGAGAACTGTCATACCTTGCTCTTCGCTCAATTTTTTAATCATTTGGCGGAATTCTTTGATAGCAACTGGGTCGAGACCATTAATCGGTTCATCTAAAATAAGTAGGTCTGGTTTTGCAATCAGTGCAATAGCGATACCTAGACGTTGCTTCATACCCAGTGAGAAACTACGAAATTTTTTCTTACCAGTGTGTCCAAGTCCAACTGTATCAAGGATTTCATCAATGACATTGTCAGGATTTGGAACGTGATGAATCTTGCAGTAGTAACGTAGGTTTTGACGTGCATTGAGATGATTCAGGGCAACTGGTGTTTCAATCACAGAACCAACACGTTTCAGTGCGTGAGTCCACTCTGATTTGGAGGTAGAGTGGAAGAGGGAAACACTTCCTTGGCTAGGGCGGATGAGTTTTGTGATGACTTTAATCAGTGTTGTCTTACCTGCCCCGTTTCTTCCGATAAGGCCATAGACCTCACCCTTTTCTAAGGTCAGGTTTACATTGTCGAGTGCTAGGTGTTGGCCGTAACGTTTAGTCAGATGTCTGACCTCAAGTACCTTTTTCATGATAAGCCTCCTTTCGCTTGTTTGATACTGCTTTCTTTTCATCTTTATTGTAGTATAAAGTCATCAAATAAACATCAAGAAATTCTCAAATGTTTCTTAAATTTTTCAAGAAATCATAAAAATGACGGGGATTAAAGTCTGATAGTGTGTGCTGTAACCCAGGATTAAGGTAAGGCATCTCTCTTTGTGTTATAATGAAGAAAAACGTTGAATGTAAAGTTTATTTTGCCTTTTACTAGGAGTCTTTTATGACAAACTATTTGGTCCAGAGGTTTCTCTGGTTTCGTGAGCGAGGCTTCGTCCAAATTACGCAGAAAACCTTGGTTTCGCTCTTTCCCTTTTTCCTATTTTCAGGAATTATTCGGGTGATTTCACTATCGGTATTTTCAGAGCTTGGCTATGTCAATCAGCTGTTTTTAGTTTCTGACTGGTTACCGGCCTTTAAGATAACTGGTCAGGTGCTCATTAATCTTTCCAACTTTCTTGGTGGCTTAGCTGGGCCCTTATCAACCTACTTTGCAGGAAAATACACAGCTGGTCACTATGGTAGAAGTACTGGTACAGCTGGTGTGACATCCCTTTTGGTTAGCTTAATTATAGGATCGCAGGAGCTGTTGCTGTCACCGCTAAACGATGGTGTTTTGACTCGCATCAATTTACCGGCTTCAATCAACATTATGTTGGCTATCTTTGTTGGCTATCTGGTTGGCCAGATTTTTCGCTTTTCAAGAGCTAGTGATGATCAGATTGTGGACAAGAACTATATTTATCAACCAAAGACTGTCCGTCCTATTTTTTTATCACTCATTTTAGCTATTGGACTTAACATTCTCTTTGTGATTGGAGAGCAGGCTAATATTTTTCAGACGATTAGGCAGGTTACCTCTACCTTTACTGTAACTGATAATCATTTGTTCTTAACCTTTATGATGGGACTTTTGAACACTTTTTTTGCTTGGATTGGTAATAGTCAGGCTCTTGCCCTAAATTCTATTGCCGAGGATAGTTTTGCCTTGGAAAATCTGACCTATGCTGTTTCCCATCATACGACGACTGGGCTTCCCCACCTTTACACACTAACAAATCTTTATCATAGTTATGGCTTGGTTGCTGGCATTGGCTCAGGGCTAGCCCTCTTGGTGGCTCTGCTTTTAGCATCAACCAGTTACAAGGATAAGAAGGTGAGTCTTCTAAGTGTCTTTCCTAGTCTCTTTAATAATGGGGCTCCATTTATGGTGGGGATACCAGTCTTGCTTAATTTAGTTTATCTGGTTCCTTTCCTATTGGCACCTATGATCAATATGGGTATTGCTGCGGTGGCCTTGGCTATTCATCTTATGCCAGCTGCGGTTTATCCAGTTCCAGATGGTACACCAAGTCTTCTTTTCGCCTTTATCGGAACTGGGGGTAGTTTACGAGCTCTAGCAATTAGTCTCCTCTGTTTTGCAGTTGACATTCTTATCTTTATACCATTTGTGCGTTTGTCCAATAAGGTACAACACGGTCTAAAAGAGGAAGGAGAAAGCCTTGAAACTAAATAAAAAAACTAAGTTGGTCTTTATCCTTGTTGCTCTCTTTCTTATTGGGCTAGCCGTCCCATCCTATAGTTGGACTAGGAAAAATGTCAAGGAAATAGAGACTTTCTATAATTCAAAATTGTCTCCCATTATCATGATTCCAGGGAGCTCCGCTACGGAAAATAGATTTGATGGCCTAGTACGTAAGCTTAATCAAGACCGTCGTGGTGTCAAGCATAGCCTCCTCAAGGTTAAGGTTTGGAATAATGGGCGTATCACCTTTGAGGGCAAAATCAAAGCTAAGGACAACGAACCTATTATTGTTATCGGCTTTGAAAATAATAACGACGGCTATAGCAATATCAAAAAACAAGCTAAGATGATGAACCACGCCTTTGAAGCCTTGCAGAATAAATACAATTTCAATAATTTTAAAGGGTTGGCACATTCAAATGGAGGATTGATTTATACGGCTTTTATTGAAAATTATCTTAGCGACTACGATGTCAAGATAAATTCTTTGATGACTATCGGAACGCCCTATAATTTCACTGAAACCAATATCAAAAATAAATCAGTCATGCTAGCAGACTTTATAGCTGCCAAGGAGAATATTCCGTCTACCCTGCATGTCTATTCGGTAGCTGGAACCATTACCTATGATTCGGATGAGCTGGTTCCTGATGCTAGTGTGTCTGCTGGGAAATATATCTATCAGAATCAGGCAAAAAGTTATACTGAAATCACTGTTACAGGTGAAGATGCTCAGCACTCGGACTTGCCAACCAATGATGAAGTTGTGGATCTGGTCAAACAGCATATTGAGGGGCAGGGGGTCCGTAAGAAACAAAAGACCAAACTAGAGCCTCAATAGGATAGAATACTATCTATTATTAGTCTAGTTACTTATTATCAAATACAAAAGGATAGAGTTTACGATGGCTCTATTTTTTAGTGTAAGACTAACTTTTTGAATCGTTGTAACTCCTTGTTTTACAACGTTCTTTTTGTTATAATTAAGTAAAATAGCAAAGAAGAATGAGAGGTCCCAAATATGCAAATTCCAAGTCGCTTTACCATTGCTGTCCATATTTTGACCCTTATAGCACAAAATAAGGGAAATGAAACTAAGCTAACCAGTGATTTAATGGCAGGTAGTGTGGGGGTTAATCCAGTTATTATCCGCAAAACCTTGTCGCAACTGAAGAAAGCAGACTTGATTTCAGTTCAAAGGGGAAGTGGAGGAGCCACATTAGCCAAGGCACCAGAGGAGATTAACCTCTTGCAGGTTTATCGTGCGGTGGATAGCATCGGTCCAAGTGGCAAACTCTTTAGTTTTCATGACAATCCTAATCCAGCGTGTCCAGTAGGACGTAATATCCATGGGATTTTGGATCAGAGTCTAGAAGACGTTCAAATGGCAATGGAAAAAGAACTCGAAAAGAAAACTTTGGCTGGTATTTTAAAGGATGCTAAGGCCAACTGGAAAGAAGTTGGAGCTTGATTTTTAGACTTTAAACTATAAGAAATCGAAAGTTTTTCGGTTTCTTTTTAATTCCATGTTGTAATAATTGATATTACAATTAGACCAAGTATAATAATGTCATAGGAATGATTACAACACAGGAGAAAATCATATGACATACGATTACAATAGTAAGATTTACCTCGCAGAAGCGGTACTCAATGTGAAGGACTTGACACGTCAGACGTCCTTTTATACACAAATTATAGGACTTGAGATTTTATCCCAAACTGAAACAGAAGTTGTTTTAGGAGCGGGAAACAAGCCGCTAGTTCACTTGATTGAAACCAATCGTGAGGAAGCGGTCAAGTCTAGTTATGGTCTCTACCATATGGCAATCTTGTTGCCGTCTCGTGAGGATTTGGCAGATGTTTTCAAACATATTGCTGAGCTGGACTATCCATTTGTCGGTGCAGCTGACCATGGTTATAGTGAAGCCCTTTATTTGGAAGATCTTGAGGGCAATGGTATTGAGCTTTATAGAGACAAGCCAGTCGCTGAATGGGATATTCGTGAGGATGGTCGCATCGTTGGTGTCACAGAAGAACTATCAGCTCAAGAAATTTACGAGATGGGACGTAAGGTTGAGCCTTTTGTGATAGCTAAGGATACTCGCATGGGGCATATTCATTTATCGGTCAAAGATAGTCAGCTAGCAACGACTTTCTATCAGGATGTTTTGGAGCTAGCAGATAAGTTCACCATTCCAAGTGCTAGTTGGATTGCTTCAGGTGATTACCACCATCACCTTGCGGTCAACGAATGGGGCGGAAAAAACTTGTCTAAACGTGACAAAGATATGCCTGGTCTTGCTTACTACGTCGTTGAAGTGAAGAACAAGGAAGACTTGCTTGGTATAGCAGAACGTGCTAACAATCGTGGAGCTGAGGTCAAATGGTCATCTATTAATGAGTTAACAGTTGAGGATAAGGATGGTATTTTGACACGAGTAAGAAAAAATAGTAACAACTAGTGAATTTTAAGTCGTAACTATTGACATTACATTTAAAACAGTTATAATAGTTATTGTAATCAAAGTTATTACAAAATAGCTTAGAAATTTTAACAATTAACATTTATCATAAAGAAAGAGAGAATAACTATGACCTACTTTACAGACTTACAAACAAAACGCCGTTCAATCTATGCTTTGGGAAAAGACCTTGAGCTCTCTAACCAAGAATTGATTGAGACCATTCAAGGAGCTGTCCTTAACACACCTACAGCCTTCAACTCACAAACATCACGTGTGGTGATCTTGCTGGATGAAGAATCAGATGCTTTCTGGAATGAAATCGCTTATTCAGAGCTTGAAAAAGTAACGCCAAAAGAAGCTTTTGAGGGAACAAAAGAACGTTTGGCAGGTTTTGCTCAAGCTAAGGGAACAATCCTTTTCTACGAAGACCAAGAAGTAGTGACAGGCCTTCAAGAGCAATTCCCACTTTACGCTGAAAACTTCCCAATTTGGTCAGAGCAAGGTCATGGAATCGCCCTTTATGCGACATGGTTGGCCTTGGCTGAGAAGAATATCGGCATGAACGTACAACACTACAACCCACTTGTTGATGCACAATTAGCTGAAAAATATGATATCCCAGCGAACTGGAAGCTTCGTGCCCAAGCACCATTTGGTCAAATCGTAGCACCAGCAGGAGACAAAGACATACAAACAGAAGGTCGTTTCAAAGTTTTTGGTGACAAGTAATTACTTTAACTCGGGCAGTCAGTTTGACGATTGGCTGTACTATGACTAAACATTATCAAAATGATAAGACAAAAAAGTAGCAGGATTGAGAAATCTTGTTATTTTTCTATCCTAAGACCAATTTACTAAAACTGAGGAATAATGGACAACTAAAGCAACGTTTTGAGCAGTCGGTTTTTGATAGATATAGGCCACACGTTAGAAAATACTTGTTACGAAATCTTAATCTTGAATAAGCTTTTTATTAATAGAGGTATAAAAACACAGAAATAGCTCTATTTTTGTCCTGTAGTATGGTATAATAGTGCGGTATTTCTCAGAAAATGGAGTATAAAAATGAGTATTTTTCGTAAAAAGGATGTTGGTTTGGCTCAAACCGAGATGAAACGGCATCTGACTCTTAGGGATGTCGTCCTCTTGGGGATTGGTGCCATGGTCGGAACCGGTATCTTTACCATTACTGGTACCGCAGCATCAACCTTGGCAGGTCCAGCCCTGATTATTTCGGTTTTGATTTCAGCCGTTTGTGTGGGTATGTCGGCTATTTTCTTTGCTGAGTTTGCCTCACGCTATCCATCCGCCGGTGGCGTTTATGGTTATCTCTATGCTTCTTGGGGTGAGTACCCTGCTTGGATGGGCGGATGGCTTACAATGATCGTTTTCATGAACGCCGTGTCTAGTGTTGCCTCTGGTTGGGGAGCCTACCTCAAGGGGCTCTTGGCGAGCTTTGGTCTACAGCTCCCCAAGGCTATCAGTGGCCCTTTTAATCCGAGTCAAGGGACCTATATTGACCTATTGCCAGTCTTGGTTTTGGTGCTTGTGACGGCTCTCCTCCTCATGGATTCTAAACAAGTTCTTCGTTTGAACTCACTCCTAGTGGTGCTTAAGTTCTCTGCCTTGGCGGTTTTCATCCTGGTTGGTCTTTTCCATCTGAATCCAGACAACTGGGATAACTTTGCACCATTTGGCTTTGGTCAAATTTATGGTGGTAAGACGGGGATTATAGCAGGTGCTTCTCTCATGTTCTTTGGTTTTCTTGGATTTGAATCCATCTCTATGACAGTAGATGAGATTAAGGAACCGCAAAAGAATGTTCCTCGAGGTATTGTTCTCGCTTTGATTATTGTCGCTTCACTTTATGCAGTTGTTTCATTAGTCTTGACGGGAGTTGTCCACTATACGAAGTTAAATGTCGACGATGCCGTAGCTTATGCCCTTCGCTACATCGGTGTGCCATGGGCAGCCAATTATGTATCGGTAGTTGCCATTATGACCTTGATTACCGTATGTATTTCCATGGCCTATGCCCTTAGTCGCATGGTTTATAGCTTGGCGCGTGATGGATTTCTTCCACAAACTTTCCAAAAGGTTTCAAAGACCCATAAGGTTCCACATCATGCGACACTTTTGACTGGTATCCTTTCAGCCATCTCAGCAGGTGTTTTCTCCTTGGCTAATATGGCATCCTTGGTTAATATTGCGACCTTGGCTTATTTGGTCCTCTTGGCTATTGCCCTCATTATTCTTCGTAAAGACAAGGGCTTGCCACAAAAGGGTGAATTTAAGGTTCCATTTGTTCCAGTCTTACCAATCCTTTCGATTATTGTATGTCTATCATTTATGAGTCAGTACAGTTGGCAAACCTGGTTAGCCTTTGGCATAGCAGTGCTAGTTGGTTCGGCTATTTATGCCTTTTACGGTTACAAACATTCTAAGTATTAAGATGAAAATGGTAGAGCCCTTTTGGTCTACCATTTTTTGATATTTGGAGTAGAGATAGACTATCTCGCAATTTGGTTTTGGTGGTACAAAAGACAGTAACTAGCTCACCTTTTGCCTTATATGCGGTTAGCTAGGTCCCATTGCTCAAGTAAAATACCGTTTGTATTATTGAAACAACTAAAGTTGTGGTTCTTCCTTTTAAACAAGTCAGCGTTGACCATGCTTACAAAGAAGGTGAAGAAGATCGAAGCCTAGCTTACTGGCAAAATATTCATGAAAACTTCTTTAGCAAATGGTTGCATAGGGATGGACTGAATTTTAGTCAGGTCAGTCTAGTCATTATAGAAGGATTTAGAGTGGTCTATCCTAGAGATCAAAAGCTCCCAATATCTTGGGGCTTTTTTACTTTAAGGGAAGGTTAACTTCTCTTTAAGTCTTATCTTAGGTTTATTGTGTTTAATAGAGTCATCACAAAAGTAAGTAGGAGGTTTAACAGATGACATACAAACATACCAAATAAACACAGGAATGGTATGCCATTAAGAAATCATCAAAATGGGAAAAAGCGGGGGCAGTCCTAGTAGCTAGCTTAATCTTGGGTAGATCAGTTTTACAAACTAATCTTGCTCAAAAATAAAATACAAACTCTAAGGCTAGCCAGTCTGATAAAAGTTCACAAACGAACCAAACAAGTAAATCAAGCCTACCCAATACCGGCGAGGTGAGTAGCTTGGGACTAGGCGCGTTAGGGGCTGTACTCATGACAACATCGTTTGCATTAAAAGGTCAAGGAAAGTCTCAAAATAAGATAAAAAGAACAGTAGTTATCTGTCTTTCCGGAGTAAACTACTGTTCTTTTTCTATATCATTTCATGATTATATGAGGATGAATAAAAATAAATATAAGTTTTGAAAAAGCTTGTAATCATTAGTTTTTTAGGATACAATTACTTTGATATTATAAGAATATACGTTCGCATTTTTAATAAAGGAGTTTGGCTATGAATGACAAACAAATGAAAATCGTCGGTTGGGTAGCAACATGTATGTCAGTATTGATGTATGTTTCTTATATCCCACAAATCATGGACAACTTGGCAGGTCATAAAGGAAACTTTATCCAACCCCTCGTTGCAGCTATTAACTGTAGCCTTTGGGTTTATTATGGTCTTTTCAAGAAAGAACGTGATTTACCACTTGCAGCAGCCAATGCTCCTGGTATTGTTTTTGGACTTATCACGACTTTGACATGTTTATTTTAAGCAAAAGATAGTTTAAGTGCTTTAAAAATCATTTGACAGTTTCTGTATTCCAGGACTGTCTTTTTTTAGCTCTATCATTTAAAGCATAAAAAAAGTATCTGATGAACAGATACAGTTTTTTAACTTATTTTTTAAAGCTATTTTTAAGGCCTTCAACCGCACCTTCAACGCTACCTTTAATGTCTTCGAGGCTATCTTTTGCTTTAGATACAACTTTTTCAACCGCACCTTCGATTTCAGTCTTTTTATCGCCAGTCAGTTTACCAGTCCCCTCTTTAAGAGCGCCTTTAGCTTGATTCAATTTATCTTCGATTCCCATAGTAGAACCTCCTTTTTATGATGAGACCATTGTAGACAATATTAAACGGTAATGCAAGTGATTTGTTTAATAAGTCACGACATTAATGTTTCCTTTATCGTATTCAGCGATGAAGATATCTGAAATGTTGTCATATCCCATTTTAGTAAGTTCGTCATTTAACCATGCTTCGGATTTTCCGATACTGTCAAGAATTTCTAATTGAACGACACCATCTGTGACAATTGGGTATTTAGGATTTTCATCACCTACACGAACCACAATCAATTGGCCGTTCTGTTCAATAACTGCACGTTTAACCTCTTTAAGTTGAAAAATTCCTTGGGAACGTAATTTTAAAGCGACATCAGAGGCTGAAAGTCCTTTAGAGCGACAAGCTTCAGGATCTAGTTGACCATGTTTGATGATGACAGTTGGTTTACCGTCAATCAAATGTTTGATAAAGAGAATATTGGTAATTAGCCATTTTAGAAGTAAAATCAAAATCGTCCAAATAATCAAAATCACGAGATATTGGAGGATTGAAACGGTACTACTATAAATTGTACCACCGAGGATTGCACCAAGAACAAAGTTCTGTACTTGGTCAGTAGCTGAGCTAGGTGCTAGGTTTCCTTTACCTGTTAAATTGATAACAAAGACGAGTGACACAAGCCCCAAAGCTAGTTTAATTGCAACAGTAAGATAAAAAGATGTCATTTTTTAACCTCCACGAGTTCAACATCAGACTTGTAAAGTTTTATTTGTTCTAGCAAGTAGCTATCAGGATCCGAACTTGCAATGGCACGGTAGTAGTTGTCTTTAACTTTTACGATAGCTCCATCAGTGGCTGCAGAAGTATTGACATAGACATTTTCTTTCTTGACGTCTAACTGTTTCGAGATGACTTCAATAAAATGAAGAGATGCTCGGAACTGGTTATCATTGGTCTGATTAGTTTGGAAATTACTGATAGAAATTAGAACCACAGCAACTAAGGTTAAAATAGAAATGATAGAGAGTTCACGAAACTTAGTATTATGGCGTTCTTTGAAGGCCTTAAAAGCAAATACGCCAGTCACTAAAATAAGTCCTGCAGCAATGGCAACCATAACCCAGTTTTGTTGGCTAATCTGACTTAGCACATAGTCATAGGAGTAGAATTTCATTGATAAGTTTCCTTTCACAGTATCACTAGTATTATAGGATAAAAAGCCTTTAATTTCAATAAGTTCATCCAGAAAATGAGGGGTTGAGCTAGACTTTAAAAGTAAATTAGATTCTGGGATAACTTAAAGACATTAAGCCAAAATATTATGATTTCTTTAAGACTTTGTTGAATTTTTCACAAATTATGCTTATAATTGAGGTAAACAATCATAAGAACTTGCCTAAAATTTTGGTAAATAAAAGGACTAGCGACTTGCATGTGATTTAAAGACATATGTGGAATTTATCCATCTACGAATCTATCACTGATAGTCATTTTTCTAAAATTTTCCAGAGACTCTGAGGCTCTGTTCCTAGAATAAGGAGAATATTATGTCTGAACCATTGTTTTTACAATCTGTTATGCAAGAAAAAATCTGGGGTGGTACGCATTTACGTGATGTCTTTGGCTATGACATACCAAGCGACCATGTTGGAGAGTACTGGGCTATCTCAGCTCACCCAAATGGTGTATCGACGATTAAAAATGGTCGTTATGCTGGGCAAACTTTGGATGTGCTTTATGCAGAGCATCGTGAGTTGTTTGGCAATCGCAAGGAACCTGTCTTTCCTCTTTTGACGAAGATATTGGATGCCAATGACTGGCTTTCGGTTCAGGTCCATCCAGATGATGCTTATGGACTTGAACATGAAGGTGAGCTTGGTAAAACAGAATGTTGGTATGTCATTGCTGCTGAACCAGGTGCTGAAATCATTTACGGTCACAATGCTAAATCAAAAGAAGAATTACGCCAGCAAATTGAAAGTAAGGATTGGGAAAATCTCTTGACAAAAGTTCCAGTTAAAGCAGGAGATTTCTTCTATGTTCCAAGCGGTACCATGCATGCTATTGGTGCAGGAATCATGGTTCTCGAAACCCAACAATCTAGTGATACGACCTACCGTGTATATGATTTTGACCGTAAGGATGACCAAGGGAACTTGCGTGAGCTCCATCTAGAAAAATCGATTGATGTGCTTACTATTGGAGAACCTGCCAATAGTCGCCCAGTCACAACAAAAGTAGATGATCTCAAATCAACGCTTTTAGTCGCTAGTGATTTCTTTGCCGTTTATAAGTGGGAAATCTCAGGTAAAGCTGATTTTGAAAAGACTGCTGATTACAGTTTGTTTAGTGTACTTGACGGTCAAGGAAGTCTCCTAGTCGATGGTCAAGAATACCCAATTGCAAAAGGAAGCCACTTTATTCTTCCTAGCGATGTTCAAGCATGGCAAATTAAGGGAGACCTTGAACTGATTGTTAGTCACCCATAATTTAAGTATTTAAACTAGACGAGATAAGACTCTTGTCTAGTTTTTTCGTATAATGATACAGAAAATTTGCAATTTTAAAAACCTTTCCTAATACGTTTCAATAGCTTGAAGTTCCAAACTAATCATGTCATACTAAGTAAGTTGACTAAAATAGTAATAAACAAGTTATCTTTTTTGAGATGATGTCTTGTTTGTTTTAGATTGGAGTAACTTATGTTAAAAAAAGGAGGCCTTACAGCCCTTTTGCTGTTTGGTATGTTCTTCGGAGCGGGAAACCTGACCTTCCCACCTCAGCTAGGCTTTGAATCTGGAGGTCATTTCTGGCCAGCTATTGCCGGTTTTGTCCTATCTGGTGTTGGAATTGCAATTCTAACACTTATTATTGGGACTCTAAATCCGAAGGGGTATATTCACGAGATTTCTCAAAAAATCTCACCTAAGTTTGCCTTGTTATACTTGGCAGTGCTTTACTTGTCTATCGGACCCTTCTTTGCCATTCCAAGGACAGCAGCGACAGCTTTTTCAATTGGTATTGCACCAATGCTTGGTAATAGTCATACTAGTCTATGGTTACTTGCCTTCACAGCGGTTTATTTTGCCTTGGCTTTATGGATTGCAATGAATCCTTCTAAGATTTTAGATAGTATTGGTCGAATCCTGACACCTATCTTTGCTCTATTAATCGTTATTTTGATTGTAGTTGGTGCCTTTAAATATGGTGGTCATAGCACACATACAGCAACAGAAGCTTACAAAGCCACAGCCTTTGGTAATGGTTTCTTGGAAGGGTACAATACCTTAGATGCCTTGGCTTCGGTAGCCTTTAGTGTGGTGGCAGTAGTAACCCTCAATCAATTAGGCTTTAAATCTAAAAAAGAGTACATCTCAACCATTTGGGTTGTAGGTATTCTGGTTGGATTGATGTTCTCAGGTTTATACTTAGGTCTAGCATTCTTGGGTAACCATTTCCCACTTGATACATCAACTTTGGGAGAAGGTGCTAACCTTGGAGCAGCAGTTCTATCGAGTGCAACACAGGCTATCTTTGGTCCCATGTCACAGATTTTCCTAGCAGTTATGGTAACAGTGACGTGCTTTACGACAACAGCAGGATTGATTGTGGCGACCGGTGAGTTCTTTAATAAGGCCTTCCCACAAGTCTCATACAAAACCTATGCTATTGTCTTCACTCTTATTGGATTTGCGATTGCCAATTTGGGACTTAATAATATCATTGCTTTCTCAGTACCAGTACTGTTGATTCTTTACCCAATTACAATCACAATTGTTATGATTGTGATTGCTAATAAGTTTGTGGCCTTGTCTAAACCTGGTATGCAAATTACAGTTGGTGTAGTGACACTGATCGCTTTGCTTAGTGTAATTGGCAGCCAGTTCAAACTTGCAGGACTTAATGCCATTATTAACTTCCTTCCATTATCAGGAGCATCACTGCCATGGTTGATTCCAGCCATCTTACTCATCCTCCTATCTCTTGTCTTACCAGATAAGATTAAGAGCGAAAGCTTCGAAATGGAATAAAAATAAAATCCTATCACAATGTGGTGGGATTTTTTGTGTCCCCAAGTCACTATAAGTGCGAAATCTTCTCAAAAGCGTTACACTTAAGTCGTGGAGATGAAAGTATCTATTGAAGGGAGTGTTAAAAATGTCAAATCTAAATAATCATATGATTTATCTTGCTGGTGGTTGTTTCTGGGGTGTGGAAGAGTATTTCTCTCGTGTGCCTGGTGTGCTTGATGCGGTTTCGGGTTATGCTAATGGTCGTAGTGAGACGACTCGTTATGAGCTCATCGGTCAGACTGGTCACGCTGAGACTGTTCAGGTGACCTATGATGCTAGCAAGGTGTCATTGCGAGAGATTCTGCTTCATTTCTTCCGTATCATCAATCCTATGAGTAAAAACAAACAGGGCAATGATGTGGGAACTCAGTACCGTACAGGTGTTTACTACACGGATGCAAATGATTTATCGACTATCAAGCAAGTTTTCCAAGAAATGACTGAGCAATACGGTCAGCCTTTGGCGGTTGAATTGTTGCCCCTGGAGCACTTTATTCCTGCTGAGGATTACCATCAAAATTATCTCAAGAAAAATCCGAATGGCTACTGTCATATCAATGTCAATCAGGCAGCTAATCCTGTCATTGATGCCAGTACTTATCACAAGCCGAATCGGGAGGAGCTTAAGGAAAGTTTGAGTCCAGAAGCCTACGCTGTGACTCAGGAGAATGGAACAGAACGGGCCTTTACGAGTCCACTTTGGAATCAGTTTGAACCAGGTATTTATGTTGATGTAGTGACCGGTGAGCCTCTCTTTTCATCCAAGGACAAGTTTGATTCAGCTTGTGGCTGGCCAAGTTTCTCTCGCCCTATAAGCCCCGAGGTAGCCAATTACAAGGAAGACCATTCTCACAATATGGACCGCATCGAAGTTCGTAGTCGTGTGGGCGACTCCCATCTAGGGCATGTCTTTCCAGATGGGCCAAGTGACAAGGGAGGTCTACGCTACTGTATCAATGGTGTAGCAACGCGATTTGTGCCTAAAGCTGATATGGAAAAAGAGGGCTATGCTTACTTGCTTGATCAAGTGGACTGATTAGGTATTCTGAAGGAATTAGTAAAAGCTAAAAGAGAGGTTGGTGACCCTTGGTCCCAACCTCTTTTTATGTGACAAAAGAAGATGTATATAAGATGAAAGCCTTTTAAAACTAACATAATATGTGACCTAACCATTCAGGACAAAAAGTGACCTTTTTCAATATTAAACATTATGTTTTCATTAATGAATCCAGTTTGGTAATAGGTCAGGAAAATCTGAATTTAATTAATCACTCATCAAAAGAAGCTTTCTGTGTATTGATAACAGTTTATCTGTTTTCAATATGCAGGAGTTTTTTTCTGTATTATCGAGATTTGGACATAGAAAAAGCAGTCGGAAAAGACTGCTTCAGGTGTGTTACTGTTGTGATTCGTATCGTTTGACGATCTTATTTAAGCGCCACTGGTAACAGAGACCACTGACGATAAGACTGGCAATCAGGCCAATCCAGTAACTATAGGGACCAAGTCCAGTGACTTTTTCAAGCAAGAAGCCAACTGGGAGGGTGATGCCCCAGTAGGTTAGGACACCGAGATAAAAAGGTACCTTGGTATCTTTATAGCCACGCAGGATTCCTTGAAGGGGAGCCGCAAAGACATCCGTCACTTGGAAGAAGAGGCTATAGGTCATGAAAATGGCCGTCATTCTCAAAAAATCAGGCTCATGCCCATAAAGTTCAGCCAAATCATAACGCAAGAAGTAGAGGAAAATCAAGGTAAAGATAGAGAATCCTAAGGCTGTCAGGCGACCTAGTTTGCTGTAGCTCTTGACGGCATCCATGCGTCTGGCCCCAAATTCGTAAGAAATAATGATAGCCATTGCACTAGAAACACTGAGAGGAAAGGCATACATGAGGTTTGAGAAATTCATGGCTGCCTGATGACTGGCAATGACTAGGGATGGATACTTGGCCATAACTAGTCCAACACCTGAGAAGATGGCGACCTCTGCAAAGACCGTTCCACCAATAGGGAGACCTAGTTTAAGGGCGTCAAGCAGAGCTGCTTTATCAAGGGGTTGAACCTTTTCAATGTGGTAGGGCTTAATCTTTTTATGCTTTCTGATAACCGCGATGGAAATAAGGAGAAGGGCCCAGTAAGCCAATGAAGTTCCAAGCCCAGCTCCAGCTCCCCCTAACTCTGGTAAACCAGCAATGCCATAGATGAGGAGGAAATTGAAGAAACCATTTAGTGGTAGAAGTAAAAGCATGAGATACATGGAGAGGCGCGTGAGGCCAAGTGAATCAAGGAAGGATCGAGCCACGCTAAAGAGCAGAAGGGGAATAATCCCAAGACTCAAAAAGCGTAGGTAACCAAGGGCCACCTTTCTGACCACAGGTTCCAAACCTAAGTGGCTCAAAACTAAGGGGGCCCCAGAAAAACGAGGGCAAAGAGGATAAGTGATAGGCCCAAGGCCATATAAAGAAATTGATAGAAATCTGGAGCAACACGGTCCTTGCGACCTGCCCCTAGATGGTGTCCGATAATAGGAACTAGGGCAGAGACGATACCTGTTAAAAAGGTGAAAAAAGGACTCCATAAACTCGTTGCCATGGCTACCCCCGCCAAGTGTAGGGTATCGTATTGACCAGTCATGGTAGTGTCCACAAAGGCTGCCGAGAAGTTGGCAAACTGATAAATCAGTATGGGCACAAAAATCTTGAAGAAAACAAGGAATCGCTCACGGAGAGAATGTGTTTCGTGCATTCTGTTTTCCTTTCTAAATTAATTTTTCAAACATTTATATTTTCATTGTACTATAGATATGACTTGCTTTCAATCTGTTTTAATCTTAAAGAAACACTTTGCTTTCATTTTCTCTACTGACATTTTATAGGCTTTCAGATATAATTAATCTAAGGAAATGAGGCTTTGAAAATGAACACGAAAACAGAATTTTTGAGAATAATGGCAGAACAAACAGAAATGGCCTTGGCAACTTCAGTAAATAACATTCCTAATGTAAGAATTGTTAATTTCTATTTCGACCCTAGTGAAAACATTCTTTATTTTTCGTCCTTTAAAGATAATGACAAGGTCAAGGAAATAGAAGAAAATCCTTCGATTGCCTTTACCACTATTCCTCACACTGGAAACCAGCATGTCAAAGCCAAAGGTCTCGCAAAAAGAAGTTCGAAAACGGTAGTTGATATGGCAGAACATTTCATTACAAAGGTTCCAGATTATAAAAAGACAATAGATTACGCAGGTGAATCGCTGATTCTATTTGAGGTGAGATTTGATACCGCTATTGTTACCAAAGATCTTGCTACCATCAGTTCGTTAAGACTATGATAAAAACTCCCCTTATGGATCAGTACAATCTATAAGGGGAGTTTATTCGTTTTTATTTTTCTTTTTTGTTATGGTTCAAAATGGCATTGAGGACAATGGCGAGTAAGCTTGCGACCACGATACCGTTTGAGAAGAACATTTGGAAAGCAGTTGGTAGGCTGTTGAAGAGATTGCTATTGTTAAGACCAACCCCTGCAGCGATGGAAACTGCAGCAATCAAGAAGTTGTGTTCGTTGTTGGCGAAATCAACACGCGCCAAGATTTGCATCCCTTGGATAGAAACAAAACCGAACATAACAAGCATAGCACCACCAAGGACTGGGCTTGGGATGATTTGAGCCAAGGCACCAAACTTAGGAAGGAGTCCAAGAAGAACAAGGAAACCAGCTGCATAGTAGATTGGCAAGCGAGTCTTGATACCTGACAATTTCACAAGACCCACGTTTTGAGAGAAACCTGTGTATGGGAAGGTATTGAAGAGTCCACCAAGGAGAACAGCCAAACCTTCAGCGCGGTAACCGTTACGAAGGCGAGTGCTATCGAGTGGTTCTTTGGTAATATCAGAGAGGGCCAAGTAAACTCCAGTTGATTCAACCATAGACACTGTAGCGATAATACACATCATGATGATTGATGACAACTCAAATTTAGGCATTCCGAAGTAGAATGGTGTTGGGACGTGGACAATAGGTGCCGCAGCCACTGGTGAGAAGTCAACCAAGCCCATGCTTGCTGCGATAGCAGTACCGACAATCAAACCAATCAAGATTGAGATGGATTTGATAAATCCTTTAGTGAAAATATTAATCAAAAGGATGATGAGAACGGTGATAGCTGCAAGGAAGAGGCTTTGACCAGTTGGTTTATCAACGTTGTTCCCCATATTTCCTATAGCGACAGGGATGAGGGTCAAACCGATAGTTGTGATGACTGATCCTGTAACGATAGAAGGGAAGAGATTGGCTACTTTTGAGAAGACGCCAGAAATGAGGATAACATAAATCCCTGAAACGATAAGGGCACCAAACATAGCACCGCTACCGTGTTTCTCACCAATCATAATAAGTGGTGCCACTGACTGGAAAGCAACCCCAAGAACAACTGGAAGACCGATACCGAAGTATTTATTAAGTTGAAGTTGGAGGAAGGTTGCTACACCACACATGAAAATGTCAGTGGAAATCAAGTAGGTTAATTCATGAGCTGAATACCCTAAGGCTCCAGCAATCATGATTGGCACTAGGATCGATCCCGAGTACATGGCAAGTAGGTGTTGCAGTCCTAGGACCGCCGCCTGCGAATGTTTCTCTTTATTTTGCATTAGATGTCCGCCTCCTTAAATACGACCTGACCATTTTCAAAACGATCCAAACGAGCAAGTGAAACGACTGGGTAACCAGCTTCTTCCAAAAGAGCACGGCCATCTTGGAAAGATTTCTCGATAACGATACCAACCGCTTCGACGTGTGCACCAGCTTCTTCGATGATTTGAATCAAGCCTTTGGCAGCTTGGCCGTTAGCTAGGAAGTCATCAACGATGAGGACCTTATCTTCAGGAGTGAGGAACTTGCTTGCGATAGAGACAGTACTAGTCACCTGTTTAGTGAAGGAGTAGACCTCAGCAGTGAGGATCCCTTCATTCATGGTGATATTTTTAGCCTTCTTAGCAAAAATCATAGGGACATCCAAGGCCTCAGCAGCATAGAGGGCTGGAGCAATACCAGATGCTTCGATAGTCACTACCTTGGTGATGCCAGTATCCTTGAACTTTTCAGCAAAGACCTTTCCAATTTCACGCATGAGCTCAAAGTCAACTTGGTGAGTTAAGAAAGAGTCAACTTTGAGGATATTTTCCCCAAGGACATTCCCATCATTGAGAATGCGGTCTTCCAGTAATTTCATATTACCTCCTATAAATTGAATAATAAATCAAAACAATCGAATAATAGAAAAAGGCCTGCAAAGCAAGCCTTTAAAATCACAAAAAGACAGTGAAATCTCTCTATGACTAAATGAGCTTACTCATTGTTAGGTGTTACGGCACCTTGTAGAAACGTCACGCCCATTCGTGACATAAATAAGTAATGTTTTCATTATTCGATGAAGCTGTCATTGGTTGATGATAAACCAACATCAACTCTATTATAATACTATATTTTCTTTGAAGACTCAAAGAATTTTTCTATGAAAACGCACCCTTTAAAAAATTGGGAAATCCAATCTAACATTATCGTAATATTTGCTGAGAAAGGGCGATTCTTGGGGTATTTATTGTTATTATGTGCCCCTTTTTCATAGGTTTATTTATATAAGTGTTTTATTCCTATTGAATAATTTTATGAAAAAGTTTTAAAATAGTAAAAAATTTAATCTTTTGTTGACTTCAATAAATAGAATAGATAGAATATAAGAAGATAGTCCGCTGAATACCTGCGTAAAGGTAGTTTAACTTAATATTTGCAATAAAAACTCAAACGCATTCGTTTATAAAGCAACAGTTATAGAGGAATATCATAATTTATAAAAATATATTAATAGGAAATCTGTATGAAGAAAATACTAGTAGGAGCAATATTTGTAACCTTATTCATAACCTTGGTATATTATATTTGGATATACTTCGTAGTGGGCTTTGTTGGGTATATTATTTTCTACCTAATAAAAAAGAGAAACAAACAGTCCTATCCTACTTCACTATTACCATCTAAAAAGAATAGTGAAGTAGAATCAAGTTATACAGTTTCTGTCGATAATGATTCTCCTATATTTGATAGTCGTTATCAAAATATCATGTTACATAGACCTCAATGGTCTGATTTTATCGAAGGAGATTATTATGATGCTTTTGATGATTCTTATCATACTCCAGAAGGTTATAAATTAAGAGAGCTTTTATTGCTTGTATGGTGGGGGAAAACTCAAAAAGGTAGAATTTTAGATGTTCGAATTCCTAGATATTACTATGATAGATATCATTTAAACCCTAACGAAGTGACTAAAAGATTCTTTGCTGATGGTTTACTGGAATATAATGAGGAAACTAATTTAGTAAAACCAACACCGCTTGGTAAGGAAGTACAACAGAAGTATTCCAAACTCTGGGAAATACATTCTTTAAAAGAGTATTATGCGAATTTAGATAAAGAATTTGCTAACTGGGATCTTAATAATTTTTTACTTTCTAGACATAAGCAAAAACTTAAATACTACAAAGAATCGGTGAAATTTTACGATGAAGTAGCTAGTTTCCTAAGAAAAAACTATCCTAAAGAAGAACACGATATTTTATATTATCAGGATTCTAAAAACGCTGATGAAGCTAGTATTGCCCGACTAACCGAGTTAATTGATGCATTTGAATAATAAAAAAAACTTCTTGCAAAGGCACTTAGATAGACTATGTGCTTTTTTCGTTGCTCCCGTCTAGTTCCTTTATTATATCCGATACTTTTTCTAGGCTCAATGTTTCATGTGGCTCAACTTATTCACCGTCTAAAACGTAGTCATGGATTTTACCGTTCTTTCAGACTATCTGGACAGTATCACTTTTAATAAAACCATTGTCCATAGACTCTTTGAACTCGTCATAAGTTAGCATTTTTTACCTCTTTATATATTCTATTTATAAAAAATTGGGAAATCCAATCTAACATTATCGTAATATTTGCTGAGAAAGGGCGATTCTTATGTCATTTTTGTTATAATAGTGAGAAATGAAAGAGGTTGAGTTATGCATAAGATTTTATTAGTTGAGGACGACGAGGTTATCCGTCAACAAGTCAAAAAAATACTAGAACAGTGGGGTTACGAAGTTGTTCTTGTTGAAGATTTCATGGAAGTATTATCAATTTTTGTAAAAGAAGAACCCCACTTGGTTCTTATGGATATTGGTTTACCTCTATTTAACGGTTATCACTGGTGTCAGGAAATTCGTAAGGTCTCCAAGGTCCCTATTATGTTCTTGTCCTCTAGAGATCAAGCCATGGATATCGTTATGGCAATCAATATGGGTGGAGACGACTTTGTGACTAAACCATTTGACCAAAATGTTCTACTAGCGAAAATTCAAGGGCTTTTACGTCGTTCTTATGAGTTTGGTAAGGATCAGAGTCTTTTGGAATATATGGGTGTGATTCTGAACCTTAAGGCCATGGATCTGGTTTATCAGGGAGAAGTCGTTTCTTTGACTAAAAATGAGTTTCAGATTTTACAAGTTCTCTTCGAGCGTTCTGGTAATATTGTTAGTCGTGAAGACCTCATGAAGGAGCTTTGGAATAGTGACTTCTTTATTGATGATAATACTCTCTCTGTAAATGTGGCACGTTTGCGTAAGAAGTTAGAGGCAGTGGGTTTGAAGGATTTTATAGAAACCAAGAAAGGTGTCGGCTACGGGTTGCGTCATGATGGGTAAGTGTCAATTTATCAAATACTATATTAGGTCTCGTCTGCCTTTCTATCTCTTGGTTATCTTTAACGGAATCATCTTGTTTTTGTTTGCCTTTTTATTTGAAGAGGCAGCAGATGTTCTTTATTATTCCCTGACAATCCTGACTTTTGTGACCATCATTATGGTGGCTTGGGACTTGTTTAGATCCTATCAGTCTTATAAGCTAGCATATCTATATGAGGAAATTACTCCCTTAAGTCCCTTGGAATTTTACTTAGCCCAGGCCTTGGAAAATTCAAGGGAGAATCAGAAGAATCAGACTGAGGAGGGATGTAAGCGCTATACAGATTTGATGGACTACTACACTCTTTGGGTTCATCAAATCAAGACGCCAATAGCGGCTAGTCAATTGTTGGTTCAGGATGTCACAGATAGGAATACTAGGTCTCTCTTGGAGCAAGAAATTTTCAAGATCGATGCCTACACTCATTTGGTTTTGCAGTATTTACGTTTAGAAAACTTTCATGATGATTTGCAGTTGAAACAGGTTGCATTAGAACAATTAGTTAAAGAAGTTGTTAGAAAGTATAGTCTTTTCTTTATTCAAAAAGGGTTGACTATTAACCTAGATGACTTGGATGTTAAGGTTATTTCAGATGAAAAATGGCTCTTAGTCATCATTGAGCAGATCTTGTCAAATAGTTTGAAGTATACAAAGAGTGGCGGTATTGAAATTTACTTCAAAGATAATACGCTTTATCTTAAAGATTCTGGGATTGGTATTAAGGATAGTGATATTTTAAGGGTTTTTGAGCGTGGCTTTTCAGGTTACAATGGCCGATTGACTCAGCAGTCGTCTGGGTTAGGCCTCTATCTTTCAAAGAAAATTGCTGATCAGCTTGGACATGATATTAGTATTAGCTCCCAAGTAGGTCAAGGAACCACAGTTTCCATTCATTTTCAAAAGAAGAAGTTAGTCATTGATTGATAACTTACAAAAGTGTAAGAAATTAGACGACAAATGAAAGCAAGGGTTATGGTTTTGCCCCTGCTTTTTCTATAAAATGGTATCAGAAGTTAAGTAAGAGATTCCTAGAATCTCTCCAAAATCTACTAAATAAAGGAGCTTATTATGACATTACTAGATGTTCAACATGTTAAAAAAATTTATAAAACACGTTTCAAAGGAAATCAGGTTGAGGCCCTTAAAGATATCCATTTTACGGTTGAAAAGGGTGAGTACGTTGCTATTATGGGTGAGTCTGGTTCAGGAAAATCAACCCTGCTCAACATCCTTGCTATGCTTGATAAACCAACGGCAGGGCGTGTCTACCTTAATGGCATGGACACAGCAACCATTAAAAATAAGGATGCTTCCAGTTTCCGTCGTGAAAAATTAGGATTTGTTTTCCAGGATTTTAACCTTTTGGATACGCTATCTGTTAAAGATAATATCTTACTACCTTTGGTCCTTTCTCGACGTCCACTTAAGCAAATGATGACGCAAGTAGAAGCAGTCAGTCGTCAATTGGGAATTCATTCCTTGCTAGAGAAGTACCCTTATGAAATTTCAGGTGGTCAAAAGCAAAGGGTTGCAGTTGCGCGTGCAATCATCACTAAACCAGAAATCCTTTTAGCAGATGAGCCAACAGGCGCCTTGGATTCAAAATCTTCAGCGGCCCTCTTGGATGTCTTTGATACTATTAATACCAGCGGTCAGACCATCCTTATGGTAACTCACTCAACATCGGCCGCCAGTCGTGCTCAGCGTGTTTTGTTTATTAAGGATGGTATTCTTTATAATCAAATCTTTAAAGGGGATAAGTCTGAACATCAAATGTTCCAAGAAATTTCCGATACACTAACTACAATGGCAAGTGAGGTGAACTAATATGTTTCGTCTAACCAATAGACTGGCTTTATCCAATCTCATAAAAAATCGTAAGCTTTATTATCCGTATACATTGGCAACTATTCTGGTTATTGCTATTACCTATATTTTTACATCTTTACTGCTTAATCCGCATCTGGGTGACTTACCTGGGGCAGATTCTATCAAGGCGGTTTTGGGTATGGGACTTGTAATTGTCGCCCTCTCTTCTGGGATTATTGTTCTTTATGCCAATAGCTTTGTTATGAAAAATCGTTCAAAGGAGCTTGGTCTCTATAGTGTGCTAGGCTTGGAGAAGCGTCACCTCTTTAGCATGATATTAAAAGAAACGATGATTATGGGGGTTGTAACTTTGCTTCTAGGTATAGGTGTAGGGGCGCTATTCGATAAACTCATTTATGCTTTTCTTCAAAGAATTATCGGAGAAAGTACAGGTTTGGTTTCAACCTTTCAAGTAATGACTATTCCTATTGTTCTTGTCATCTTTGCTTGTATTTTTAGTTTGTTGGTTTTGGTAAATGGTTTCCGATTACTACGGCTTAATCCTTTACAATTAACGAAAGATGGCCTTAAGGGTGAAAAAAAAGGACGTTTCCTAGTTGTTCAAACTCTTTTAGGACTTGGGACTATGGGATGCGGTTACTATCTTGCTCTCTCTGTTAAGAATCCAGTAACAGCTATTATCAGTTTTTTCCTAGCTGTTTTACTGGTCATTTTAGGGACTTATCTTCTTTTCAATGCCGGGACAACAGTAGTTCTGCAACTTTTGAAAAAGAAGAAAAGCTACTATTATAAGCCTAATAATATGATTTCCATTTCCAACCTTGTCTTTCGAATGAAGAAAAATGCAGTTGGGCTGGCGACCATTGCTATCCTCTCAAGTATGGTTCTCGTGACGCTTGTAGGTGCTACAAATATCTATGCTGGAAAAAAAGACTATCTGGCCAGTGCTGCTCCACATGATTACTCAGTTACCGGAACGAATGTGGATGTAACAAGTACACAGAAGGTTATGGATGATTTCTTATCACAGTCGGGAAATCAGGTCAATAGAAAAACGGAAGTAACTTACATCTACTTTGGTATCAAAGAACAAGAAAAAAACAAGTTAACCATCTTTTCTAAGAATGAAAGAAAAGTTCTACCAAAGTCAATTTTTATTGTCTTCTCACAAGCTACTTATAAACAATTAACAGGTAAAGACCTCAATCTGACTTCAAATCAAGTTGGCTTATTTACTAAAAATAAAACATTGAAAGATCAAAAGAGTGTCTCTATCAATGGTCAAAACTACCAGATTCATGATGGCCTTAATGACTTTATTAAAGGTAAAGTACCCAATAACTTTACAATTATATCTTCTGATTATAGCTACCTTGTCGTTCCTGATACGGATAATTTTAAAGAAAGTATCAAAGGAACAGCAACCACTCAGACTACCTATATTGGTGTTAACGTCAAAGACCCTGCACATGATGCCAAGAAAAATTCAGATTTGTTAGACAAACTCGCGGATAAAGAAACGCAACAGTTAGATGGACAAACTACTGGTGTCCCTTGGTTTAACCTCATTACTAATAGCCGATATGATGTAGAAGGGGCACTAAATGGCTTTGTTAGCGGAACATTATTTATCGGTATTTTCCTATCTATCATCTTCATGATTGGTACAGTTCTTGTGATTTACTATAAACAGATTTCTGAAGGTTATGAGGATCGTGAGCGATTTGTTATTCTTCAAAAGATTGGTTTGGACGATCAACAAGTCAAGAAAACCATTCGTAAACAAGTTCTTACCGTCTTTTTCCTCCCTCTGATTTTTGCCTTTATTCACTTGGCCTTTGCCTATCATATGCTCAGTTTGATTATACGTCTTATTGGGGTTCTCAATCCAGATCTTATGTTAGTGGTCACTATTATTGTTTGTGGCGTTTTCTTCCTAGCCTATGTCTTGGTTTTCGCCCTAACGTCGCGTTCTTATCGTAGAATCGTATCAATGTAACTTACATAGAGTCTAGTTCATGCTAGGCTCTATTTCTTTTATGCTATAATAGATGAAAGAATTATAAATCATCGGAGAAAACACATGTCGCAGACTATTGATGTCAAACGTTACGAGGAGTTGGCACGTCAAAAGCAGGGGGAGCACCGTAAGTTTCTAGCCCAACTCAAGAAGAAGGCCCCTAAAAATTTAGATAAGATTGTTCAGGAGGTGCATAATGAAGTATTTCAAGAAATTGATTGTACCCAGTGTGCAAATTGCTGTAAGACGCTAGGACCAGATTTCACAGAGCAGGACATCACTCGTATTGCAAAGCATTTTCGTATGAAGTTACCTGCCTTTGAGGAGATGTACTTACAGGTAGATGAGGATGGTGATAAGGTCTTCAAGTCTATGCCTTGTCCATTTTTGGGGCCTGATAATCTCTGTGATATCTATGACGTCCGCCCCAAGGCTTGTGCAGCTTTTCCCCACACGAATCGTAAGAAAATCTATCAGATCAATCATCTGACCATCAAAAATACGCTTTTCTGTCCAGCAGCCTACCTTTTTGTGGAAAAACTCAAGGACAGAATTTAGGGAGGACAAGTCATGAAAGCATTATTAAAAATAGAATGGATAAAACCATGACGTAGCTGGCTAGTCTTTATCATGGGAATCGGGATCCCCGTCACTCTTTATCAAGTCGCAAAGAGAAAGTGATCGAGGTTAAAGGAGAAAAAATGGATATTTGGCAGAAAATGTATGAACGAGCCCAAGCCTTGTATCAGCCACAGGAAGTCTCAGACTTTGTCTATGCTAGGCACGTTGTGGCTGCGGTGGAGGCTGAAGATGGACAAATTTTCACAGGCTTTTGTATGGAAGGGACGTGTGGTGTTTTCCATCTATGTGCCGAAAGGGCTGCCCTTTTCAATATGTATCAAGAAACTGGTCAGACTAAGGTCAAGCGTATTATTGCTTTTCGAGACCAGCCACCTCATGGTGGACCATCTGGTATGCCTTGTGGAGCCTGTCGAGAATTTTTAATGGAACTCCATCCTGATAATCGTAACTTGGAGTTCATGGTTGATTACGAGACACGTCAAACCATCACTCTGGGGGAATTGTTACCACTGTGGTGGGGAGAAGAACGGGCTCAGCAGTTTGAAGAGAAGTCGAAAGACAAGGTTTAAAGTTTGTAGAAATCTCTAAACTCTCGTGATTCAAGTGCGAGGGTTTATTTTTTGAAATAAATTTCAGAAAATTCCAAACACATCTTGAAATTCAAAATGAAAGTGCTATACTATATCGTGAAAATAGAAAGAAGGTTTCACTATGGACTCACTTGTATCTTTTAGTAAATGGCTCAGCAAATGGTTTACTGTAGCTGTTATCCTCTGGGCGGCCTTTAACTACGCCCTTCCTGCAACTAGTAGTTGGGTCATTCCCAATACGGCTTATCTGCTTGGTTTGATTCTCTTTGGTATGGGGCTTACTTTGACCACTGAGGATTTCAAGCGTATTGCTAAGCGTCCAATTCCAGTTGTTCTAGGGACTGTAGCTCACTATGTCATCATGCCTGGTTTGGCTTGGTTGCTTTGTATGATTTTCCATCTGAAAGGTGCGACAGCAGCAGGTGTTATCCTTGTTGGCTCTTGTCCAAGTGGGACTTCATCGAGTGTCATGGCCTTCCTTTCAGGTGGGGATGTTGCCTTGGATGTCTCTATTGAAACCCTCTCAACTCTTTTGGCACCACTCATGATTCCAACCCTCTTGTCATTCCTGGCTGGTCAGTACGTGAGTGTCCCTGCCCAAAGCCTCTTCCTAAGTACCTTGCGTATCGTGGTTGTTCCTATTATCTTGGGTGTGCTCGTTCACTCAATCTTTGGTAAGAAAATCGATGCCATCATCAAGATTATGCCTTTGATTTCACAAGCCGCCATCCTCTTGATTGTTGGAGCAGTTGTTTCTGCCAACCATGCCAACATTTTCACAGCAGCGACAGCCCTTGTTATCCCAGTTGTTATGCTTCATAACCTTTGTGGTTATGCCCTTGGTTTTGGATTTTCAAAAATCCTTGGTTTGGAAGAACCACAACAAAAAGCCATTACTTTCGAAGTGGGGATGCAAGACTCAAGTCTTGGAGCAACCCTTGCCATGAAATATTTCGTGCCACAAGCTGCCATCCCATCAACTATCTTCAGTATTTGGCACAATATCTCAGGTTCCATCCTCTCATCATGGTGGAAGAACCATTCAAAAAATAGTCATTAAGATAAATGAAAAGCTGACCTTGGGTTGGCTTTTTTTTACGTCACATGACAAATGTCATATCATGTCATGACATCTGGTGCTAAAAAGAGAATGACCAAAAAGATATACTTTAGTCATAACTTAGAAATAATAAAAAACAAAAGAGGTCATCTCATGAAAATCAAAACATCTTACCTTATCTACGCTGTCATCGGAACTGTCTTTGCTGGACTTAGCATGTTTACTGACATCTTTGAAAGAGGCAATTTTGAAGTTATCTTCTCAAATTTGGGCATGATTATTGGCTTGTCTATCTCAGCCTACATTCTCATCACTATGGCTAAAAGTTTTATCGACCTTGTCATTAAAGAATTGAAAAACTAGGAGGCCCAGTATGAAATTATTGAAAATACTAAGCATTATGCTCCTAGCAGCAATTTGGACCATCCTCTTGGCCTATGTCCTACTTCATGGCAGTAGTGATATTCTCTACAGTGTCATGGGTGTGTCTGTTGCAGCTTGTTATATTTTTCTAGCCTTCTATCAAAAGAAAGGAAATCACACACATGAGTGAAGCAATCCTTCAAGTCACAAATCTTGTTAAAAAAATCAAGGGAAAAACGATTTTAGACCATATTAGCTTTGAGGTGGGAAAAGGCGACTGTCTTGCTTTAATTGGGCCAAATGGTGCTGGTAAAACGACCTTAATGTCCTGTATTCTTGGTGATAAGAAGGCCAGTAGCGGTCAAGTCTTTATCAAGGGCAAAAAGGGGAAAGCGCAAGATCAAATTGCGGTTCTCCTTCAAGAAAATACCATTCCCTCACAATTAAAAGTCAAGGAACTGATTACTTTTTTCCAAGATATTTCTGAAAATGGGTTATCTAAAGTAGAGATTCAAGCACTCTTACAATTCAAAGACGATCAGTATCAGCAGTTTGCGAACAAACTCTCAGGGGGACAAAAACGTCTTCTTGCCTTTGTCCTCTGTCTAATTGGCAAGCCTGACATTCTCTTTTTAGATGAGCCGACAGCAGGGATGGACACTACGACACGCCAACGTTTTTGGGAAATCATCAATGATTTGAAAAAGTCAGGTGTGACCATTCTTTATTCGTCCCACTATATCGAAGAAGTGGAACACACAGCTGACCGCATTTTGGTCCTTCATCAGGGGAAACTCATCAGGGATACTACGCCACATGCTATGCGTAGCGAGGAAAAGGAAAAACAAGTCACCTTACCAAGTCGCTTTGCACCAAGTCTTGATAAACTGGCAGCCATTTATGATGTGACTGAAAAACGTGATGTTGTCACCTTTATGACTAAAGATATTGAAAGTATTTGGAGTAGTTTAAAAGCGCAAGGCTGTCGCATTTCTGACATTGAAATTCAAAACAAGACACTTTTAGATAGCTTATTTGATAGCACAAGGGAGGACAAGTCATGAAAGCACTACTTAAAATCGAATGGATAAAAACATGGCGCAGTTGGCCCGTCTTCATCATGTCCATCGGAATGCCTGTCGGATTCTTCCTCTTGTATTCAGGTATGGAAATGAGTCCTGACCCAACGTCACAAAAAGATTTTATCTTGTCCTATATGTTGACCATGACTGGATTTTCTATGTCCAGCTTTGGTTTCTTTACCTTCCCCTACATGCTTAGAGAGGATCAAACGGAGCATTGGCTAACCTATATCGAACATTCAAAAATCAGTATTCAGGCTTATTACCTTTCTAAAATCTTCCGTGTTCTTATGAACTTTATGGTAGCTATCCTAGTGACTTTCTGTGTGGGAGCTTTTGTGCGTGATGTTGAGATGCCATTATCACATTGGCTCGGTTCAGGTGTTCTTTTGCTCTTGTCAAGCCTAGTCTTCCTATCCCTTGGCTTACTCCTTGCCCAAATTAAGTCTCAACAAATCATGGCAATTGTCGGAAATATCGTTTTTCTTGGACTTGCTATTATCGGTGGTTCTTGGATGCCAGTTACCATGTTTCCAAAATGGGTTCAGCACATTTCCGAGTGGACACCCATCTACCATATCAATCAGTTGGTAGTCAATTTCGCAAAAAAAGGGGAATTTTCATGGAAATCACTCATTTTTATCTTGGTCTATGCTACAATAGCTACAGGCTTAGCCCTTTTTATCAAATCGTACAGAGAAAGTGACCATGTTTAGAACATACCAAAAAAATGATTTTGCTTATTTTGTTAGTCTGATTTTTCTTGTCTTCCCGATCTTAGGAGTTTTTGGTGGGTATTATCCAGTCTGGACCCTAGTTTTGACGGTCCTGTTTACCATCGCTTATCTCCTTATAGTGTATTTGAAAAAAGCTTATAGCAAGTGGATTCCCTTTCTGTGGTTTTACACTCTAGCTTACATTATTTTTATGTCCGTGACCTTCCAAGGTGGCATGATGTGGTTTGTTTTTTTCAATGTTAATCTTCTCGTTTGGCGCTTTGAGGATAGCATATCTTCTTATCGATTCTTATCCTTTCTAGTGACACTCTTGATTTTGACGTCATCATCCTTCCTATTGACAGACGATTTGAGTACCCACCTCATGTCTATGGCGATTCCTCTCTTTTCTTTGGGAATGTACTATTTTCAAAACCGTATGCGTCAGGAGAGAAAGATGGAAGAGGCCCTTGCGGAGCAGAACCGGACCATCAATATCCTGTCAGCTGAAAATGAACGCAATCGTATCGGTCGTGATTTGCACGATACCTTAGGGCATACCTTTGCCATGATGAGTCTTAAAACCGAGTTGGCTCTAAAACAGATGGACAAGGAGCAGTATGAAGCTGCTAGAAAGAATCTGGAAGAATTGAATCAGATAAGTCGTGACTCCATGTATGAGGTGCGTGAGATTGTCAATAAGCTCAAGTACCGAACGGTGGCAGAGGAGCTACTGGAACTTGAGCGGCTCTTTGAACTATCTGATATCGTCCTGACCGTGGATAGTAGCCTTGACTTAGACAGCCTGTCACCTGTTAGTCAGTCTACCTTGTCCATGGTGCTTCGTGAACTGGCCAATAATGTCATCAAACATAGCCAGGCCGATAGCTGTCAGATTCGTCTAAGACGTGATCATGGTATTGTCCTTGAGTTTGAGGATGATGGTTGTGGCTTTGAGGAGGTCACTGGACAAGAACTACACAGTATCAGAGAACGTCTCAGTTTGGTAGATGGGGACTTGGAAATTCTGTCACAATCGCATCCAACTATTATTCGTGTGTATATGAAAGAGGGAGGAAAAGCATGAAATTATTAGTTGCCGAAGACCAGTCAATGTTGAGGGATGCCCTCTGCCAGCTCCTCATGTTGGAAGACGATGTCGAAGAAGTCCATGCGGCTAGTGATGGTCAAGAAGCCATTGCTCTCTTGGAAAAAGAAGAAGTCGACGTAGCCATTTTAGACATTGAGATGCCAGTTAAGACAGGCCTTGATGTCCTAGAGTGGATCCGTGCCAACCAAAGAGAAACGAAGGTCGTTATTGTGACCACCTTCAAACGAAAAGGCTATTTTAAACGAGCCCTTGCAGCCCAGGTGGATGCCTACGTTCTCAAAGAGCGTTCCATCAGTGACCTCATGGCGACCATCCATACCGTCCTAGCAGGTCAAAAGGAGTACTCACCAGAGCTTGTCGAAGGTGTCGCCTTTGACAATAATCCACTCAGTCAACGTGAACAAGAAGTCTTGGCCATGGTTGCCCAAGGTTCAACCAACCAAGAAATCGCTGAAAGCCTCTTTCTTTCAAATGGAACTGTCCGAAATTACATGACAGCCATCCTGACTAAACTTGATGCAGGCAACCGAACAGAAGCCGTCCGCATTGCCAAAGAAAAAGATTGGTTGGGATGAGGAGAAATAGATAAGAATGAAGTCACCATATGGTGGCTTTTTTCATTATCCTGTTCTATATAGAAAGTATTTTGCATTTTTTCCAATATTTTGATTTATAATAGTGCTATAATTGTAGATAATAATTTTGTTAATTCTAATAACAACCTTTGGATGAAAAGGAGATATCAAATGGTAGTTTCTGAAAAACGAATTGAAGACCTAAAAGGATTAAAATTTAATGTTCCTTCATATCAAAGGGGATATCGCTGGACTGAACATGAGGTTACAACTCTTTTAGAAGACCTCTATACACATAGTAAACAAAACAGAGATTATAAGTACTGTTTGCAGCCCTTGATTGTTAAGAAAGTTTCAGATAATACTTATGATGTAGTTGATGGTCAACAGAGGCTAACAACGATCTTTATTTTTTTGAAATTTATGTCTGCTGAATTTAGTAGTGGCCGTAGAAGAAGTAATCAATATGATTACTTTGAGTTGGTTTATGAAACAAGAGAACAGAGTGCTAAATATTTAAAAGAATTAAATTTTGATACTTATCAACAAATCGAGGATTATGATATTGATGCACATCATATCAGTAAAGCTTTTGCTGCTATTGATAAATGGGTGGAACGAGAAGATATTAATTCGGATAATGCTTTACACGATATTTATCAAGTCTTAACAGAGGCTGTTTTCTTTATTTGGTATGAAATTGATGAGACAGAAGACCCTATAAAACTATTTACCAAAGTTAACTTAGGTAAAATTCCTTTGACTAATGCTGAGCTCATTAAAGCTCTATTGTTAGATCAAACTAATTATGAATCTGAAAATGATAGTGAAAGGATTCAAAGGGGAATAGAATGGGATATTATTGAACATAGACTTCAAGAGGAATCATTTTGGAAGTTTCTTACAAATAGTGAGAATTATGTCACTAGGATAGATCTTTTGTTTAACCTACTTGAACATGAAACTTTAGAAATACCTCAAAATGATATTTACTCAACGTTCTACTCAATCTACGCAAAATATCAAAATGCTGAAAATAAACTGGCTTTTATAAGCGACTACTGGAATAAAGTCTATTTATTATTTGAAGAATTGACTAACTGGTACATGGACCTAAATAGATACCATTTAATCGGCTATCTCTTATCGGTTGACTCTAAGAATATTGAAAAGGTCTTTGAAGCTACAAGAGGGAAGAAAAAGTCGGAAGCTTTTTCTAAATTAAAAGACCTTGCTTATAAAACTCTTCCGAATGATATAGCTTCTATCGAAGAACTTTCCTATGGTAATAATAATAAAGCAATTAGATCTTCTCTTTTGCTGTTTAATCTCGTTACTTTGATTAATAAGAGTGAAAAACAATATCGATTTCCTTTTGATATTTATAAGAAAGAGAAATGGGATATCGAGCATATTCATGCTACGGCCGATGAGACTGCTGAAGCTGATGATAGTCTAGCTAATTTAACCTTGCTAGACTCTAATACGAATCGCTCTTATGGAAATAGACCATTTGACCAAAAACGTAGAATTATTATTGAGGTTGATGCAGAAGGGAAATTTGTACCTGTTTGTACGCGTAATGTGTTCTTGAAAGTCTATAGCAATAAGATAGCTGGACTTGACGACTGGACTGATAAGGATAAAGACAGTTATATTCAAGCGATAAAACAGGAATTAAATCGCTTTTTTGGGGACTGTGAGGAGTAGTCATGCAAGAGATTAACGAAAAATACAATTTAAAATCATTATTAAATGAATATAAAGTAGTGATTCCATTAATACAGCGAGATTATGCACAAGGAAGAAAGGATAAAAGAACCACCGAAGTTCGAAAAAAATTACTCCAGGATATTAATGCTGCCTTACTTGACACAAACGTCGGACCACTCGATTTGAATTTTATTTATGGAAAATCAATTAATGGGAAGTTTATTCCATTAGATGGGCAACAACGTCTGACAACTTTATTCCTGGTTTATCTTTTTGCCTATAGGGATAATGACGAGTGTAACTTTCTTAGTAATTTTTCTTATGAAACTAGAAATTCTTCTACACAATTTTTCAAGAGTCTATTTGAGAATAGAAAAAATTTCTTTACAGAAACAGAAAGTCCTTCAGAAATCATAACAGATCAGCCATGGTTTGCAGATTCATGGCAGTTAGATCCAACTGTACAAGGTGCCTTGAAGACACTAGATGACATTTCTGATTTTTTTGATTATGGGTTTGATTATGTTTCAATTTTATCTGATTCTAATAACCCAAAACTTGTGTTCAATTTTCTAGATATTGATAAACTTGGTTCAGAAGATGAGCTCTATATCAAACTGAATTCTAGAGGGCGCCCATTAACTGACTTTGAAAATTTTAAAGCAAGATTAATTGATAGAATAAAGAAAATAGATAGTCATTTAGAAAGGAAATTTTCCCAAAATATTGATACAAAATGGACTGATGTTATTTGGAATATTGATAAAAATGCCTTTGACACCAACTTTTTAAATTTATTTGAAATTGTGCTTATCAATAATTTAGATAGCCTTGATTATTCTAAACGCGACAATTGGACTCTTGAAATCGACTTTGAAACTGTAGAAATTAGTCATATAAAAATAATTGTATCTGTTCTTGACTTCCTCTCTCAGAATAAAGTGCCTGAGGTTTCATCAATCCTAGAATGTTCAATTGTCAACAAAAATCTGAAGGATAGGGTTTGTTTTCACGTTATTTCAACATTCATAGAACATCACGGTGATACATTAGATACTAGCTATAAAAACTGGTATCGTATCTTTAGGAACTTGATTAATAACTCAGTTATAGATTCTCAAGATTCATATGAACGGGCAATCAAGGGGATTAATGAACAAATCGAACATACTTCAGACCTGCTAGAATATCTAGCTGGGGGAAATAGAATTAATGGTTTCAGTATTGAGCAGGTTGACGAAGAGATTGAAAAAGCTAAATTGCTAACTGCAGATGATTCTTATAGACAGATTATTGAAGTCGCTGAAAAGCATCGCTATTTTGATGGTCAAATTCGAAGTTGCTTTTATTTTGATGCAAATGATTTACCAAGCAGAAAAATTGATATTATTTCAACTTATTGGAATAAAATATCAGAGATGTTTACTGAGACGAAGCCTAAAGAAGGTCTATTAATGAGGGTAGCTTTGCTGTCTCTAGGGGATTATACAATGTCTACAGTTCACAATTATAAAACGCTGTGTCAGGATAATCCAAATGAGTATTCTGGGTCTGCACCAAGCCTCAAAAGTTTATTTTCATCTCGAAATGAGTATGTCAAAAAACTACTTGATGAACTCGATATGACCAAGCCGCTAGATGTTGAGTATCGTCGTATTATCCAAGAAAATATTAGTAATATAGCTCCTCAAGAATGGCGTTATGCCTTCATTGCTTACTATGAAACCATGTTTAGTAAAATGACTCCTTCACAATATAGAATGAAATCTCCGTTCTGGCTTAATCGTTCAGAAGAGATGTTGTTAATTCCCAATAAGAGCTCTAGTGCTAAAAACTATGATATTCATTTGATAGCCCTAGAAGAAAAACTAAAGGAATTAGGAATACAATCTTATTATGAAAGTGAGAAAGGTATTGAAAGTACCAACAGGATCCTTTATGTAAATGATGTATATGAAGTCAGATTTCGAGGAAATCATTTTAGTATAAATAAAATAGGTGGCGAAGAAGCAGATGAAAAACCTTTTGATCCTACGCTATCATTTTTGGGTATGGCAGAAGACTTAAATAATAAATTGCACTAATATTATCAAAAAGGCTAGTGAAATTCACACTGGCCTTTGTGTATTAAATCTCATTTTTTATTGAAAGCTAGTATAAAAAAACTTGAGATAATTACGAACAGAATGAGGATAATGATATTATATTCTAGAAGTTATAATCAAGCATGAGGTCGATTAATGAAAGAAGAAAATAATTTGCAAGGGAAAACCAGTCGTCTCTTATATTTTATGTCTGAATTGGAAAAGGGGCATAAGGTTAATAAAACTGAGTACCTTAAACGTTTTAATATCGCCGAGAGAACCTTTAAAGATGATTTAAGGGAATTAAAGGAAAATCTAAAAATACTTAGAGATGACATGAAAATAAAGTATTCTCGACTTGCAGGAACCTATGAGGCAGAATATAACCATGGTTATGGTAACTTAAAGTACAACCAGGCCGTCATCTTGTCTAAGATTCTTTTAGAAAGTAGAGCACTACGTGTTGAGGAAGTTAGAGAAATCATTGATACCTTTGTAGAGAGAGCAGTTGATGATAGGGAACGTCAGCGTATTAGAAACTTTACGGAACGGGAACTAGAGGAGTATAAGGAATTATCGATTTACAGGGACAATAAGAGTAAATCAATCTTGCCTCATCTATCCGCTATTTTTGATGCTATTGAGAATCAGAAGCCTCTTTCTTTTAAGTATACGAAATACCAAGGTAAGGATGCCGATTATGATGTGTTACCGGTCTCGATTATGTTTAATGACCATTATTTTTATTGTATGGCATATAAAGTTGAAGAGAAAGATGGAAGATTAAAAATAGATACAAGGAGTCTGCGTAATTTTCGACTGGATCGTTTTAAAACTGTTCATCGTTCGAAGCATAATACAGAATTAATATTAAGTTCTGAGGAATTAACTCAAATTTTGTCAGATAGTGATGTTCGTTATCATACTTTCTTGATGTTTTCAGATACGGAAAAATTTCGGATTAGATTCAGATATGTTGGTCAGTTTTGGGAAGTACTTGAAGATGATATCCCTGCACTTAAAGTTATTGAGAAGGATACAAGGAGTACAGTACCTAGGGTAATATATGAAATTGAAACCTATGGCAGAGATAGTTTTCAACGTTATATTGATCGATTTAATGGGGTGTTTACTATACTTGAACTAGAAAAAATAAATAAGTAAAATTGACACTTTTTTAAATAGCATTTCGCAAAAAAACAGAAGTACGTTTTATACGTACTTTTTTTGTTGTATTGTTTAAAAGTATAAAACAGATGGACAATGATGTATTTAAGGTACTTGTATTGTGTATTTCTAATGATAAAATATAGTTATAAATAAATAATGCAAAACAAAAGTACAGCATTTATTACCAAAAGGAGGAAAGCAAAATGTCTAAAATTAGAAAGATTATTTATAGAAACAAAATGAAACTAATGGAGAATAGACACTCAACAAAAGGTATTTACTGTCATGGAGCTAAAAAAAATAAAATAGTTTATGAGACTAATGCCAAAGCGCTTCGTGCAGTTATGTTGTGTGAGGATCAAACCATTCGTACTTATTATTGTCATTATTGTGCAGGATTTCATACAACCTCAAGACCTGAACATAATGAATTAGATGATTTGTATTTATTTGCTAGAGTATATGTTTGTTAATAGTTAACGCTGATAATGAACATAGACAGGGAAAACACATCTTTTTAGTGTGAAGTGTTGAAATACATTCAATAGCTGAGAACTAAGAAAATTTATTTTAGAGGGAGAGTAATTATCATGAATCTTGTTGTATTATTTGCTATATTTTCAGTATTAAACTATTTGGTCGCAGGAATCTTTCTTTATATGAAATTAAGAGAAAATCGACGGCGTAAAGAGATTGAAAAAGAAATCGAAAAGTTTGAAGCTCGAAGAAAGATATATTTAGCCATTTTGGAAGATGACGAGGATGCATTGTTAGCTATTATGAAGAATGACAAAGAGTTATTGTTAGATGTGATAAATGAACTTTAATATATTTTTTCGTTTTTTAGATGAAGACTTTCATCTTTTCCATAGCTTGGTTCTAAAGCTTACAACTACTTGAAGCAATTGTTCAAAGGAATTTTTATCATTGTGTAAAGTTATGATTTATATTCACAGAACTCAAAAAAGTAATTATTCCAAATTCTTTTTAGATTGTCTATCATTAAGTCACCATATGGTGGCTTTTTTGTGGTTTATAATCTATCTAAACATTCACAAGCAAAGAATGAGAGAAGTTGAAATGAGCCTCTACAGGAATATGTAGAGGCTTTGATGAATTATTGAATTGTGTCATTTTGTTTAGTGAATTAGACGGGTGGTTTTGTTTTTTTAAAATATCAAAACTATTTTCTCTTTTGTGAGAATAATACTTGGTTTCCTTTTTTAACTGTTTTATAATAGAGTCATACTGAGGCCTTCTGGTGTGAGAAAGATGGCAGATTTTAGGAGATGAGAAATCGGCTTTTTGTGTTTAGATGACAAGATTTGTTGATTTTTTTACGATAGGGAGATAGATATGGCAATGATAGAAGTGAGGCATCTTCAGAAAAATTTTGTGAAGACTGTTAAGGAACCGGGCTTGAAGGGTGCTTTGCGATCCTTTATTCATCCTGAAAAACAGACCTTTGAAGCGGTCAAGGATTTGACTTTTGAGGTACCAAAGGGGCAGATTTTAGGCTTTATCGGTGCTAATGGTGCTGGGAAGTCGACAACCATTAAAATGCTGACAGGAATTTTAAAACCGACATCTGGTTTTTGTCGGATTAATGGCAAGATTCCCCAGGATAATCGTCAAGATTATGTCAAGGATATAGGAGTGGTCTTCGGACAACGTACCCAGCTATGGTGGGATTTGGCATTGCAAGAGACCTACACGGTTTTAAAAGAAATTTACGATGTTCCAGACTCGCTCTTCCATAAGCGCATGGACTTTTTGAATGAAGTCTTGGATTTGAAGGACTTTATCAAGGACCCCGTTCGAACTCTTTCACTAGGTCAACGGATGCGGGCGGATATTGCGGCTTCCTTGCTTCACAATCCCAAGGTTCTCTTTTTGGATGAACCGACTATTGGTTTGGACGTTTCGGTCAAGGATAACATTCGTCGAGCCATTACCCAGATCAATCAGGAGGAAGAAACAACCATTCTCTTGACCACTCACGATCTGAGCGACATTGAGCAACTGTGTGATCGGATTTTTATGATTGACAAGGGGCAGGAGATTTTTGATGGAACGGTGAGACAGCTCAAGGAAACCTTTGGCAAGATGAAGACTCTTTCTTTTGAACTGGTGCCAGGTCAAAGTCATCTAGTTTCTCACTATGAAGGCCTGCCTGATATGACCGTTGATAGACAAGGAAATAGCCTCAATATTGAATTCGATAGTTCACGTTACCAGTCAGCTGACATTATCAAGCAAACCCTGTCTGATTTTGAAATTCGCGATTTGAAGATGGTAGATACGGATATCGAGGATATTATCCGCCGCTTCTATCGAAAGGAGCTCTAAGATGACCAAATTGTGGAGACGTTATAAACCCTTTATCAATGCAGGTGTTCAGGAGTTGATCACCTACCGAGTCAACTTTATTCTTTATCGGATTGGGGATGTTATGGGGGCTTTTGTGGCCTTTTATCTCTGGAAGGCTGTCTTTGATTCCTCGCAGGAGTCCTTGATTCAGGGCTTCAGTATGGCAGATATTACCCTCTACATCATCATGAGTTTTGTGACTAATCTTTTGACCAGGTCTGATAGCTCCTTTATGATTGGGGAGGAGGTCAAGGATGGCTCTATTATCATGCGATTGTTGCGACCAGTGCATTTTGCGGCTTCTTACCTCTTTACTGAGCTTGGTTCCAAGTGGTTGATTTTTATCTCTGTTGGCCTTCCATTTTTAAGTGTCATTGTTTTGATGAAAATCTTATCTGGGCAAGGTATTGTAGAAGTGCTGGGCTTAACTGTCCTTTACCTCTTTAGTTTAACGCTCGCCTACCTGATTAACTTTTTCTTTAATATCTGTTTTGGTTTTTCAGCCTTTGTATTTAAAAATCTTTGGGGATCAAATCTCCTCAAGAATTCCTTGGTGGCTTTTATGTCTGGAAGTTTGATTCCCTTGGCTTTCTTTCCAAAGGTTGTTTCAGATATTCTGTCCTTCCTGCCTTTTTCATCCTTGATTTATACTCCGGTCATGATCATTGTTAAGAAATACGATGCCAGTCAGATTTTTCAAGCGCTTTTACTCCAGTTCTTCTGGCTTATAGTGATGGTGGGCTTGTCTCAGTTGATTTGGAAACGAGTCCAGTCATTTATCACCATTCAAGGAGGATAGTATGAAAAAATATCAACGCATGCATCTAATTTTTATCAGACAATACATCAAGCAAATCATGGAGTACAAGGTCGATTTTGTGGTTGGTGTCTTGGGAGTCTTTCTGACTCAAGGCTTGAACCTCCTGTTTCTCAATGTCATCTTTCAACATATTCCATCTCTAGAAGGTTGGACTTTTCAAGAAATTGCCTTTATCTATGGATTTTCCTTGATTCCCAAGGGATTGGACCATCTCTTGTTTGACAATCTCTGGGCTTTAGGTCAACGACTAGTCCGAAAAGGGGAGTTTGACAAGTACCTAACTCGTCCTATCAATCCTCTCTTTCACATCCTCGTAGAGACCTTTCAGATTGATGCTTTGGGCGAACTTTTAGTCGGTTGCATTCTATTGGGGACAACAGTATCAAGCATTGCTTGGACGCTTCCCAAATTTCTACTTTTTCTAGTCTGTATTCCTTTTGCGACCTTGATTTATACTTCCTTGAAAATCGCGACAGCAAGTGTTGCTTTTTGGACCAAGCAGTCAGGTGCTATGATTTATATTTTTTATATGTTCAATGATTTTGCCAAGTACCCGATATCTATTTACAATTCGCTCCTTCGTTGGTTGATCAGTTTTATCGTGCCTTTCGCCTTTACGGCTTATTATCCAGCTAGCTATTTCTTGCAGGGCAAGAATGTAATCTTTAACATCGGAGGTTTGATTTTGATTTCCCTTATCTTTTTTGGTATTTCCCTTAAACTCTGGGGCAGGGGCTTGGATTCTTATGAAAGTGCTGGGTCTTAAGATGAAGAAACTCAAAGCCTTGTCTGAGGACAGGCTTTTTCTAATAGAGATGGAAATTCCTTGACATCTATTCTCAGAGTGCCACACTGTAAGTGTAATCGCCGATTTAGCTCAGTTGGTAGAGCAAGGCACTCGTAAAGCCTAGGTTATAGGTAGATAAACGACTGAGGATTTGAAAAAATAGATATGTAGAAGATAACCGTTAAGTCTTATTCTTAGCGGTTTTTTATATTGTTTAATAGCGCTGATATTTCATTAATGATGTTTGACTTTGTGATGTTGCCAGTGCTTTAAGTTGATTGCTACTATTTTTGATGGTGTGAATGTTCTGATAATGTACCCCAGCTAACTAAGAAAGTTGTTGACTCAATATTTTTAATTGGTATAAAAAAATAAATTAATGTATGTTAATTTTTCTTGACTTACATTTTTTAAATGATATACTATTTTTTTGGAGAGCTAACAATTATATATAAATGTACTACTCTATTTCCTAGATAATACTTATACTCGATGAAAATCAAATAGCAAACTAGAAAACTATCCGCAGGTTGCTCAAAGCACTGCTTTGAGGTTGTAGATAGAACTAACGAAGTCAGTAACCATACATACGCTAAGACGACGTTGACGCGGTTTGAAGCGATCTCCGAAGAGTATTAGTAAAACTTTTTATAACAAATGCTAGCAAAGTTAAAGTTTACTATCTATTGGAAGTTAAATAAATATGTAAGGAATTGAAATGAAAAAAAGTACAGTATTGTCATTAACCACAGCTGCAGTTATTTTAGCAGCATATGTCCCTAATGAGGTAATCCTAGCAGATACACCTAGTTCTGAAGATTCCTTAAAAATATCTGATAAAGAAACAGTAATAGATAAACAAAACGAAAACAAAGAAAACCTTGAAGATATTCATAATGTTATAGAAACTTCAAAGGATACTGAAGAAAAGAAAACAACAATTGTTGAGGAAAAAGAAGTTGTTAGTAAAAATCCTGTGATAGACAATAACACTAGCAATGAAGAAGCAAAAATCAAAGAAGAAAATTCCAATCAATCCCAAGGAGATAAAGCGGACTCGTCTGCAAGTAAAGACCCAGAAAGTCCCCAAAAAAAGGATAAACTTGTCTATATTGCTGAATTTAAAGATAAAGAATCTGGAGAAAAAGCAATCAAGGAGCTATCAAATCTTAAGAATACAAAAGTTTTATATACTTATGATAGAATTTTTAACGGTAGCGCTATTGAAACAACCAAAGATACTCTGGACAAAATTAAACTAATAGAAGGTATTTCATCGGTTGAAAGGTCACAAAAAGTCCAACCTATGATGAATCATGCTAGAAAAGAAATTGGAGTTGAAGAGGCAATCGATTACCTAAAATCTATCAATGCACCATTTGGGAAAAACTTTGATGGTAGAGGTATGGTCATTTCAAATATCGATACGGGAACGGATTATAGGCATAAGGCCATGAGGATTGATGATGACGCTAAAAGCTCAATGAGATTTAAAAAAGAAGACTTAAAAGGTACTGATAAAAATTTCTGGTTGAGTGATAAAATTCCTCATGCTTTCAATTATTATAATGGTGGTAAAATTACTGTAGAAAAAGCTGATGATGGAAGCGATTTTTTTGATCCACATGGGATGCATATTGCAGGGATTCTTGCGGGAAATGATACTGAAAAAGATATTAAAAACTTTAACGGAATAGATGGAATTGCTCCTAATGCACAGATTTTCTCTTATAAAATGTACTCTGACGCAGGATCTGGCTTCGCAGGAGATGAAACAATGTTTCATGCTATTGAAGATTCGATCAAACACAATGTCGATGTTGTTTCGATATCATCTGGCTTTACAGGAACAGGTCTTGTAGGTGAGAAATATTGGCAAGCTATTAGAGCATTAAGAAAAGCAGGCATTCCAATGGTTGTAGCTACGGGTAACTATGCGACTTCTGCTTCAAGTTCTTCATGGGATTTAGTGGCAAATAATAATCTGAAAATGACCGACACTGGAAATGTAACACGAACTGCAGCACATGAAGATGCGATAGCAGTCGCATCCGCTAAAAATCAAACAGTTGAGTTTGATAAAGTTAACATAGGTGGAGAAAGTTTTAAATACAGAAATATAGGTGCCTTTTTCGATAAAAATAAAATTATAACAAATGAAGATGGATCAAAAGCTCCTAGTAAATTAAAATTTGTATATATAGGCAAGGGTCAAGACCAAGATTTGATAGGATTGGATCTTAGAGGCAAAATTGCAGTAATGGATAGAATTTATACAAAGGAGTTAAAAAATGCTTTTAAACGTGCAACGGATAAGGGTGCACGTGGCATTATGGTTGTAAATACTGTAAATTACTACAATAGAGATAATTGGACAGAGCTTCCAGCTATGGGATATGAGGAGGATGAAGGAACTACTAGTCAAGTTTTTTCAATTTCAGGAGATGATGGTGTAAAGTTATGGAACATGATTAACCCTGATAAAAAAACTGAGGTTAAAAGGAATAATAAAGAAGATTTTAAAGATAAATTGGAGCAATACTATCCAATTGATATGGCAAGCTATAATTCTAATAAACCAAATGTAGGTGACGAAAAAGAGATTGACTTTAAGTTTGCACCTGACACAGACAAAGAACTGTATAAAGAAGAGATCATCGTTCCAGCAGGGTCCACATCTTGGGGGCCAAGAATAGATTTACTTTTAAAACCGGATGTTTCAGCACCCGGTAAAAATATTAAATCCACTCTCAATGTCATTAATGGGAAATCAACTTATGGTTATATGTCAGGGACTAGTATGGCAGCTCCAATCGTGGCAGCTTCTACTGTTTTGATTAGACCAAAATTAAAGGAAATGCTTGAAAGACCTGTGTTGAAAAATCTTAAGGGAGATGACAAAATAGATCTTACAAGTCTTACAAAAATAGCCCTACAAAATACTGCACGCCCTATGATGGATGCAACTTCTTGGAAAGAAAAAAGTCAATACTTTGCATCACCTAGACAACAGGGAGCAGGGCTAATTAATGTTGCCAATGCTTTGAGAAATGAAGTCGTAGCTACTTTTAAAAACACGGATTCTAAAGGTTTGGTAAACTCTTATGGTTCTATTTCTCTTAAAGAAATAAAAGGAGATAAAAAATACTTTACAATTAAGCTTCACAATACATCAAACAGACCTTTAACCTTTAAAGTTTCAGCATCAGCGATAACTACAGATGCTCTAACTGATAGACTAAAACTGGATGAAACATACAAAGATGAAAAATCTCCAGATGGTAAGCAAATTGTTCCAGAAATCCACCCAGAAAAAATCAAAGGAGCAAATATCACATTTGAGCATGACACCTTCACTATAAGCCCAAATTCTAGCTTTGATTTGAATGCGGTTATAAACGTTGGAGAGGCTAAAAACAAAAATAAATTTGTAGAATCATTTATTCATTTTGAGTCAGTGGAAGAAATGGAAGCTCTAAACTCTAACGGGAAGAAAACAAACTTCCAACCTTCTTTATCGATGCCTCTAATGGGATTTGCTGGGAATTGGAACCATGAACCAATCCTTGATAAATGGGCCTGGGAAGAAGGTTCAAAATCAAAAACAATGGAAGGTTATGATGATGATGGTAAACCAAAAATTCCAGGAACCTTAAATAAGGGAATTGGTGGAGAACATGGTATAGATAAATTTAATCCAGCAGGAGTTATACAAAATAGAAAAGATAAAAATACAACATCTCTAGATCAAAATCCAGAATTATTTGCTTTCAATAACGAAGGGATCAACGCACCATCATCAAGTGGTTCTAATATTGCTAAAATTTATCCTTTAGATTCAAATGGAAATCCTCAAGATGCTCAACTTGAGAGAGGATTAACCCCTTCTCCACTTGTATTAAGAAGTGCAGAAGAAGGAATGATTTCAATAGTAAATACAAATAAAGAGGGAGAAAATCAAAAAGACTTAAAAGTCATTTCGAGAGAACACTTTATTAAAGGAATTTTAAATTCTAAGAGAAATGATGCAAAGGGAATCAAATCTTCAAAACTAAAAGTTTGGGGTGACTTGAAGTGGGATGGACTCATCTATAACCCTAGAGGTAGAGAAGAAAATGCACCAGAAAGTAAGAATAACCAAGATCCTGCTACTAAGATAAGAGGTCAATTTGAACCAATTGCGGAAGGTCAATATTTCTATAAATTTAAATATAGATTAACTAAAGATTACCCATGGCAGGTTTCCTATATTCCAGTAAAAATTGATAACACAGCCCCTAAGATTGTTTCGGTTGATTTTTCAAATCCTGAAAAAATTAAGCTGATCACAAAGGATACTTATCACAAGGTAAAAGATCAATACAAGAATGAAACTCTATTTGCGAGAGATCAAAAAGAACATCCTGAAAAATTTGACGAGATTGCAAACGAAGTTTGGTATGCCGGTGCCGCTCTGGTTAATGAAGATGGAGAAGTTGAGAAAAATCTTGAAGTAACTTACGCAGGTGAGGGTCAAGGACGAAATAGGAAACTTGACAAAGACGGAAATACCATTTATGAAATTAATGGTGCAGGAGATTTAAGAGGAAAAATCATTGAAGTCATTGCACTAGATGGTTCTAGCAATTTCACAAAGATTCATAGAATTAAATTTGCTGATCATGCTGATGAAAAGGGGATGATTTCCTATTATCTAGTAGATCCTGATCAAGATTCATCTAAATACCAAAAGCTTGGAGAAATTCCTGAATCTAAATTTAAGAATTTAAAAAGTGTTAAAGATGATAGCCTAAACAAAGAGACAACTGAAGTAGAACATCATCAAGAAAATGAAGAGTCTATCGAAGAAAAATCTAGCTTGACTATTCATAAAACGATTTCAACAATTAGAGAGTTTGAAAGTAAAGACTTAAAGAAACTCATTAAAAAGAAATTTAGAGAAGTTGATGACTTTACAAGTGAAACTGGTAAGAGGACAGAAGAATACGATTATAAATACGATGATAAGGGAAATATCATTGCTTATGACGATGGTAGCGCCTTAGAATATGAAACTGAAAAACTTGATGAAATCAAATCAAAAATTTATGGTGTTCTAAGCCCGTCTAAAGATGGACACTTTGAAATTCTTGGAAAGATAAGTAATGTTTCTAAAAATGCCAAGGTATATTATGGTAATAAATATAAATCGATAGAAATCAAAACGACCAAGTATGATTCCCACTCAAAAACGATGACATTTGATTTATACGCTAATATTAATGATATTGTGGATGGATTAGCTTTTTCAGGAGATATGAGATTCTTTGTGAAAGATGATGATCAGATAAAATCTGAAACTAAAATTAGAATGCCTGAAAAAAATAAGGAAACTAAGACAGAATATCCGTATGCATCAAGTTATGGGAATGTAATAGAATTAGGAGAAGGAGATCTTTCAAAAAACAAACCAAACAATTTAACGGACATGGAATCTGGTAAAATCTATTCTGATTCAGAAAAACAACAATATCTGTTAAAAGATAACATTATTCTAAGAAAAGGCTATGCACTAAAAGTGACTACCTATAATCCTGGAAAAACGGATATGTTAGAAGGAAATGGAGTCTATAACAAGGAAGATATAGCAAAAATCCAAAAGACCAATCCTAATCTAAGAGTCCTTTCAGAAAAAATAATTTATGCTGATAGTAGAAATGTTGAAGATGGAAGAAGTACTCAATCCGTATTAATGTCGGCTTTAGACGGCTTTAACATTGTAAAATATCAAGTGTTTACCTTTAAAATGAACGATAAAGGGGAGGCAATCGATAAAGATGGAAATCTTGTAACAGATCCTTCTAAACTGGTATTATTTGGTAAGGATGGTAAAGAGTACACTGGAGAGGATAAGTCCAATGTAGAGGCTATAAAAGAAGATGGCTCTACGTTATTTATTGATGCAAAACCAGTAAACCTTTCAATGGACAAGAACTACTTTAATCCATCTAAATCTAATAAAATTTATGTACGAAATCCAGAATTTTATTTAAGAGGTAAGATTTCTGATAAGGGTGGTTTTAACTGGGAGTTGAGAGTTAATGAATCGGTTGTAGATAATTATTTAATCTACGGAGATTTACACATTGATAACACTAGAGATTTTAATATTAAGCTTAATGTTAAAGACGGTGACATCATGGACTGGGGAATGAAAGACTATAAAGCAAACGGATTCCCAGATAAGGTAACAGATATGGATGGAAATGTTTATCTTCAAACTGGCTATAGCGATTTGAATGCGAAAGCGGTTGGAGTACACTATCAATTTTTATATGATAATGTTAAACCAGAAGTAAACATTGATCCTAAGGGAAATACTAGTATTGAATATGCTGACGGAAAATCTGTAGTCTTTAATATCAATGATAAAAGAAATAATGGATTCGATGGTGAGATTCAAGACAAACATATTTATGTAAATGGAAAAGAATATAAATCATTTGATGATATTAAACAACTAACAGATAAGACACTAAACATTAAGATTGTTGTAAAAGATTTTGCAAGAAATACAACCGTAAAAGAATTCATTTTAAACAAAGATACGGGAGAGGTAAGCGAACTAAAACCTCATACGGTAACTGTGACCATTCAAAATGGAAAAGAAATGAGTTCAACGATAGTGTCGGAAGAAGATTTCATTTTACCTGTCTATAAGGGTGAATTAGAAAAAGGATATCAATTTGATGGCTGGGAAATTTCTGGTGTCGAAGGGAAAAAAGACGCTGGCTATGTTATTAATGTATCAAAAGATACCCTTATAAAACCTGTATTCAAGAAAATAGAGGAGAAAAAGGAGGAGGAAAATAAACCTACTTTTGATGTATCGAAAAAGAAAGATAACGTGCAAGCAAATCATAGTCAGTTAGATGAAAATTACAAAAAGGAGGATTTACAAAGAGAAAATCATTCACACAAATCTGATTCAACTAAGGATGTCACAGCTACAGTTCCTGATGAAAATGATAAAAACTTTGAAAATAAGAAGGAAGTTTATCTTAATGAACCAGAGAACATAGATAATAAACATACCAATATTGATAGTAAATCAACTACTAACAATGATAGGTTGCCAAAAACCGGAACAGTTAGTGAAGTCTTCATGTCATTAGTTGCCGGAATAATGTTTACCTTAGGTGCGTTTCTTGGATTAAAGAAAAAAGATCAAGATTAAGACAAAGCTATAGATGAAAAAGATGGTGTTAAAAAGTTAGGCTTTGTAAAAGTTGCTGATAAGACTTATTATTTTGTAGAAGATGGTGAGAAGAAAACTGGTTTTGTTAAAATCGATGATAAAACTTACTATGTCAAAGAAGGTGTTCGTCTAACGGGTGATATTACTGTTGATGAGAAACATTATTTCTCTAAAGAAGATGGAATGAAAACTGGTTGGTTGAAACAAGGTGGTAGTTGGTATTATCTTGATAATTCAGGCGCTATGAAGACCGGTTGGTTCCAAGTAGATGGTAAATGGTACTATGCTTATAGTTCAGGAGCCCTTGCAGTAAGCACTACAATCAATGGTTATACAGTAAATGCCAACGGTGAGTGGGTTTAAAAGTGTAAAATTTACCATCGAAAATGTAAATAATGAAAAGAAAGCTTATAAAACGGGCTTTCTTTTTCTGCTATGAGAGGTGTATTTGAAAATTAACATAAGTATATAATTGTATAAATAAAATAACTATTACTTGATTATCTTTTTAGAAAGCGTTATAATGAGCCTGAATATGATTTTATGAAAGGGATTTCAAAATGAATAGAAAGAAAATCATTTTAACAAGCTTGGCTAGTGTAGCTGTTTTAGGTGCTGCGCTTGCTGCATCTCAACCGTCAGTTGTAAAAGCTGATGATTCTACTAATACAGCAACTAATACTGCTACTACTCCAGCTCGACCAGCAGCTACTCAGCCTGCCGAAACTGGAGCTACTGACACTTCTAAATCAGAAGTGACAAGTCCAGAGATTAAAGAAGCTGAAGCTGACGCTAAAGCTAAAGAAGAAAAAGTTACTGAAGCTCAAGCAAAAGTAGACACAACTACTACTGCAGCTAACGAAGCAAACACTAAACTAGAAGCTGAGACAAAAGAAGCTGCTGATGCTGAAGTCGCAAAAACTGAAGCTGAAAAAGCTAAAAAAACTGCTGACGATGAATTAGCTGCTGCTAAAGAACAAGCTGCTGAAGCTGACGCTAAAGCTAAAGAAGAAGCTAAAAAAGAAGAAGATGCTAAGAAAGAAGAAGCTGATTCTAAAGATGCTCTATCAAAAGCTTTAGATCAATTAGAAGAATCAATCGCAAATGATCCAAAAATTACTAATAAAGAAGCTGCTAAAAAAGCTGCTAAAGAATTAGTTGACAAAGAAGGATTATTAAAAGCTATTGAATCTGGTGATTTAAAAGCTGGTGATCTTCTTAAAGAATTAGAAAACGACAGTAATACTGCTGGTAATACATCAACAACTCCAGCTGAAGCTAAATCTAAAGATCAACTTCCAGAAGACGTTAAAGCTGGAATCGAAAAAGCTGAAAAAGCAGATGCTGCTCGTCCAGCATCAGAAAAACTTCAAGATAAAGCTGATGATTTAGGTGAAAATGTTGATGCGCTTAAAGAAGATGCTGATGCATTAAAAGCTGAAGAAGATAAAAAAGCGGAAGTTCTTAAAAAACAAGAAGATACATTAAAAGAAGCCAAAGAAGCATTAAAATCAGCTCAAGATAATGGTTCTGATGCTGAAATCGTTGCTTCATTAGAGAAAGCTGTTAAAGCTATCGAAAAAGCTAAAGATGCTGCACAAGATGCATTCGATAAAGCTGCTTCTGATACTCAAGCTTACGCTGAAGAACTTAACAAACTTACTGATGAGTACAACAAAACTCTAGAAGAAGTAAAAGCTGCTAAAGAAAAAGAAGCTAGCGAACCAGCTAAGCCAAAAGAAGAAGAACCAGCTAAACCAGCAGAAAAAACAGAAGCTGAAAAAGCTGCTGAAGCCAAAGCAGAAGCGGATGCTAAGGTTGCTGAATTAGAGAAAAAAGTTGCTGAAGAAGCTAAAAAAGTTGAAGAAGCTACAGCTAAAGCTACTAAAGAAGCTGAAGATGTAAAAGCTGCTCAAACTAAAAAAGATGAAGCCGATAAAGCTAAAGCTGACGCAGAAGCTGAATTGACTAAAGCCAAAGCAGAAGCAGACAAAGCTAAAGCAAAAGTTGAAGAACTTAAAAAAGAAGAATCTGAAACTAGAACTGCTCTTAAAGATGCATTAGATCAATTTGAAAAAGATATCGATGCTGATGCTAATATTACAAATAAAGAAGAAGCTAAAAAAGCATTAGGTAAAGAAGATATTTTAGCTTCAGTTGAAAAAGGAGACTTAACTGCAGGAGATGTTCTTAAAGAATTAGAAAATCAAAATGCGACTGCTGAAGCTAATAAAAATCAAGATCCTCAAGCTGACGAAATCGGTGCTACAAAACAAGAAGGTAAAGATCTATCTGAGCTTCCAGCTGCTGATAAAGAAAAATTAGACGCTGCTTACAACAAAGAAGCTTCTAAACCAATCGTTAAAAAACTTCAAGATATCGCTGATGATATAGCTGAAAAAATTGAAAAATTAACTAAAGTAGCTGATAAAGATAAAGCTGATGCTACTGAAAAAGCTAAAGCAGTAGAAGAAAAAAATGCTACATTAGATAAACAAAAAGAAACTTTAGAAAAAGCTAAAGCTGCTCTTGAAACAGCTAAGAAAAATAATGCTGAACAATCTATCCAAGATGGATTACAAGATGCTGTAACTAGATTAGAAGCTGCTGTTGCTTCTGCTAAAACTGCCGCTGATGAAGCTCAAGCTAAATTCGACGAAGTTAACGAAGCAGTAAAAGCTTACAAAGATGCAATTGATGAACTAACTGACGATTACAACGCAACTTTAGGTTATATCGAAAACTTAAAAGAAGTTCCTAAAGGCGAAGAACCTAAAGACTTCAGAGGTGGCGTAAATGATGATGAAGCAACTACTGAGCCTGCTAAGGAAGCGGATGAGGTTCCAACGGTTCCTAATGCTCCAGAATTCAATGGTGGGGTAAATCCTGCTGATGCTCCAACAGCTGAAGAAAAACCTGAATTCACAGGTGGAGTAAACGATGAAGAAGCGCCCACAACACCAGCAACTCCAGAGTTCAATGGTGGAGTAAATGATGACAATGCTCCTACCCAACCTAATAATCCAGAATTCAACGGCGGAGTGAATGATACAACACCTCCAACTGAGCCAGCTAAACCAGAAGGTGAAGCACCAGCAGAAAATAAGATAGAATCTTCAAAAGGTGAACCTCTTATTCAACCTGAACTTCCTGAGTTCAAAGGTGGAGCAAATTTTGTAGAAGCTGCTGTTAACGAAGTTCCAGAGTTCAACGGAGGTGTGAATGCTGCTGAAGCAGCTACTACTGAAGAAAAACCTGAGTTTGATTTATCAAAATTAAATGAAGGTAAATTACCTGAATCAAATAAAGAAAATCCAGCGCCATCAAGACCTGAAAAAACAGCTCCTGATTTCCCAATCCCAGCTAAAGTTGGAACACCTGGAAATTCACCGCGTGAAAATTCTGATACTACAGCTGTGAAAGCAGAAGATAAGAAAGAACTTCCTAACACTGGTTCTGTAAATGCTGGCGAAACATCTGTTGGCTCACGTGTGGCTAAAGATGCAAATAAATTGCCATCAACTGGTGACGAATCTTCAATTCTCACTACTGTGGGTATGGCAATAATGTCTTTATTTGGTATCCTATATATCGGAAAACACCGTAAAAATACAAATAAAGAAGTGTAAATTGTAAATAATAAACGATCTAGTTTAAATCGGCTTCTTGTCAACTGTAGTGGGTGACGAAAAGCTAACATCTTGAGAGGACCGGATAGGTCCTCTTTTTATGTATGTTTAGAGTGAT
>NZ_JWGQ01000001.1:0-1833 GCF_001069025.1 Streptococcus sp. 1004_SSPC
ATTTTCTTGAGCAAGCGAGTGATGGTTCGATAGCCATAAATAAAGTGATTTTCTATACAGAGTGATTTTGTCTGCTATGTCGTCTCTTTTCTGAGAATTCTTACACTACTGTTTCTAGTTTACCAGATTTCAACAGGAGTGTTTTCTTGTGTCTCATTTCATGGGTGCAGTGCCTATTTTAAGGCTAGTTTTTTTTGACAATGAAAAGTAGTCTCTGTCTAACAAAGTAAAAACAGGGTCAAAATGAGACGTAATACTACCAAACTAAAGGAAAAGTTAATCACAACTGGAATCGGGAGAGATAAGAGCAAAAGGTATCGAACAACTATCTATACGAATTGGCGATAATTTTAACGAGAAGGCTATCCAGGAGAACGTGAGTACCATGCTAGATATCTATATGGAAGGAGCTAAACAATGGAGATCTCGATTATCTACGCATATCCAAACAACAATAGCTACAATGTCTCTATACTAGAGACTGAAAAAAGAATTTATCACTCCTAAAAGGCATTAGAATCTTTAATTTGTACAAAGATGATCCTGTTTTACGATTCGATGCCATGTATAGGAGAAGAGACTTAGCCCATGATATAGATATGAAAGTCTATAGAGACTTGTTGATTTGGACAGTTCATTTGATTTTTATATTTCTAACTTGGAGGAGTGGGATGCCAGCAATCTTAAAAGGATATATTGAACGAGTTTTTGTTGCTGGTTTTGCTTATGATAATACAGTACGCGGTTTAAAAGGTAGACTTGGTGATACGGTGCGGATCATTACTACACATAATACACCAAAGATTTTTTCCTTTTGCGCAAGACCACACTAAAGTTTTAAAATATCAAATCCTAAACAACTTGTGGCATTAAACTAGTCAAAGTCACTTAGTTTGCGCGTGTTGAATATATGAGTGAGCAAAAGCGAAAAAACAAAGCTCAAAAAAATTGCAAAAATAGCTAAGGGGTGATATATACTAGATTTTTAAAACCCCTCTACTACGGTTATTGGTCTGTTCTTTTTATTAATGAATCTTTTAGTACTTCAAGATATGGTGAAAATAATCTCTAAGTATTTCTTGACAAGAGCATGCTATTACTATAAAATAATATGGTATGTTTAGTAACTGATCAAAAATAGCCGGCTAAACGAATACGAAAATTTATCAGGAGGTATTCAACGTGAAACGTACTTATCAACCAAGTAAAATCCGTCGTCAACGTAAACACGGATTCCGTCACCGTATGTCAACTAAAAACGGACGTCGCGTTCTTGCAGCTCGTCGTCGTAAAGGACGTAAAGTTCTTTCAGCTTAAGACAACAAAAAAGCAATAGTGCTCGAGACTGTTGCTTTTTTGTTGTCTTTACGGAACCATTATCTGTGCTAGTGGTTCCGTAAAGCTTTTAGCGATGTATCAAATAGTCCTCCTACTAAAGTGTTTTATTAGATAAGGTTTCCCGACCACTAATTAATATATTAAAGGAGGATTTTTGTTGAGACAGAATAATAGTTTAGCACATACTACATGGAATTCTATGTACCATATTGAGTTCGCACCCAAATATTGACGTCAGATAATTTATGGGAAATACAAAGCAAGTATTAGTCAAATTTTACGGTTAATATGTGAAAGAAAAGGCGTTGAAATTCATGAAGCAGCAGCTTGCTCAGATCATATTCACACGTTGGTGAGTATACCATTTAAATTAGGTATCTCTTCATTTATTGGATATTTAAAGGGTGAGAGTAGCTTAATGGTATTTGACCGACACGCCAATTTAAAATATAAATATGGGAATCGCAAATTTTGGTGTCGAGGCTTTTATGTTGA
>NZ_JWGQ01000090.1:0-271 GCF_001069025.1 Streptococcus sp. 1004_SSPC
ATCAAATTCCGAGTCAGCGTCAGAAAGTGAATCAATTTCAGAATCGCAATCAGTTTCTAATTCCGAGTCAGCGTCAGAAAGTGCCTCAATTTCCGAATCACAATCAGTATCAAATTCAGAATCCGCTTCAACAAGTGAGTCAATTTTTAAATCACAATCAGTATCGAACTCCGAATCGGCTTCAGTAAGTGTATCAAATTCCGAGTCACAATCAGTATCAAATTCCGAGTCAGCGTCAGAAAGTGAATCAATTTCAGAATCGCAATCAGTT
>NZ_JWGQ01000091.1:0-231 GCF_001069025.1 Streptococcus sp. 1004_SSPC
AAATGGCGCGAGACGGAATCGAACCGCCGACACATGGAGCTTCAATCCATTGCTCTACCAACTGAGCTACCGAGCCAAATTGCGGGAGCAGGATTTGAACCTACGACCTTCGGGTTATGAGCCCGACGAGCTACCTAGCTGCTCCATCCCGCGTTAATTATAAGGAGGATGTGGGATTCGAACCCACGCACGCTTTTACACGCCTGACGGTTTTCAAGACCGTTCCCTTCA
>NZ_JWGQ01000092.1:0-881 GCF_001069025.1 Streptococcus sp. 1004_SSPC
GATCCAAACAACCCAGACGGACCTAAATACCCAGCTGGTTTGGAAGAAAAAGATCTAAACAAAATAGTCACACGTACAATTACTTATGTCTATGAAGATGGAACTCCAGTATTAAACGAAGATGGCACTCCAAAAACAGTAACACAAGAAGCTAAATTCACACGTGAAGCTAAGGTCAACTTGGTAACAGGTGAAGTTACATACGGAGATTGGACTCCAGCACAAGACTTGGCTGAAGTGAAATCACCAGTAGTTAAAGGATACTTAGCTGATAAAGCAAGTGTTGCGATGGTAAATGTAACCGGTGATTCAGAAGATATCAAGGAAGTAGTAACCTACAAACCACTTGGTTCATGGGTACCGAACATTCCAGGTCAACCAACAGACCCAATCAAATATCCAAACGATCCAACAGATCCAACAAAACCAGGTAACGACAAACCAGTTCTTCCATACGTACCAGGTATGACTCCTAAGGACAAAGATGGTAACCCGTTGAAACCAGTGGATCCAAACGATCCAACTAAAGGATATGAAGTACCAAATGTCCCAACTAACCCAGATGAGAATACACCGATCAACTATGTGAAGGATACACAAAAAGCTAAAACGACTTTCGTAGATGAAAAAGGAAATTCAATTCCAGGTGTTGATGCTATTACTGAAGAAGGTGACTCAGATACACCACTTACAAAAGAGGCTGATGTAAAAGCGAAAATCAAAGAACTTGAAAACAAAGGATATGAATTAGTATCTAATACATACCCAGAAGGTGGTAAGTTCGATAAAGATAAAGACACTGATCAAGAGTTCACAGTAACACTTAAAGAACGTGTTGTACCAGTAACACCAGATCAACCAAAAACACCAGGAACTCCAGT
>NZ_JWGQ01000093.1:0-316 GCF_001069025.1 Streptococcus sp. 1004_SSPC
TTCAGTTTCCGAGTCACAATCATTGTCAAACTCAGAATCCGCTTCAACGAGTGAGTCAATTTCAGAATCGCAATCAGTTTCTAATTCCGAGTCAGCGTCAGAAAGTGATTCAGTTTCCGAGTCACAATCATTGTCAAATTCAGAATCGGCTTCAGTAAGTGCCTCAATCTCCGAGTCACAATCAGTATCAAATTCCGATTCAGCGTCAGTAAGTGAATCAATTTCCGAGTCACAATCATTGTCAAATTCAGAATCAGCGTCAGAAAGTGAGTCAGTTTCAGAGTCACAATCATTGTCAAATTCAGAATCGGCTTCA